>JAHDGT010000086.1 GCA_020631675.1 Bacteroidota bacterium | reverse complement strand
CGTAAGAACCAGGCGTAGTGATCGGAGAATCTTCAGGGCCATCACCTACTGTAACCGTATAGTCACCTGGAGGTAACATATCGAATAAGTATTCCCCATCGTCATCTGTAACAGTGGTTTCTGTGGTACCGTCAGGGTAGGTCAATGTGACCGTTACACCAGGGATACCTGCCTCTTCAGGATCGTGAACACCGTCACCGTCCTCATCATACCAAACGAAATCACCTATAGAACCAAATACAGGAGGGTCGAAACCGAAGTCAGCATCCAAGAAGTCTTCTCCTTCTCCTAATGGAACATTGTAAGAACCAGGAGTAGTGATCGGAGAATCTTCAGGGCCATCACCTACTGTAACTGTATAATCACCTGGAGGTAACATATCGAACAAGTATTCCCCATCGTCATCTGTAACAGTGGTTTCTGTGGTACCGTCAGGATAGGTCAATGTGACCGTTACACCAGGGATACCTGCCTCTTCAGGATCGTGAACACCGTCACCGTCCTCATCATACCAAACGAAATCACCTATAGAACCAAATACAGGAGGGTCGAAACCGAAGTCAGCATCCAAGAAGTCTTCTCCTTCTCCTAATGGAACATTGTAAGAACCAGGAGTAGTGATCGGAGAATCTTCAGGACCATCACCTACAGTAACGATATAATCACCTGGAGGAAGATCCTCGAATAAGTAATCACCATCATCATCAGTAGTAGTTGCAACAGTAGTACCATCAGGATAGGTCAATGTTACTGTTACACCAGGAATACCTGCCTCTTCAGGATCGTGAACGCCGTCACCATCCTCATCATACCATACGAAATCACCGATAGAACCAAGGTCGATAGGATCAAGACCAAACTGGATAGGATCATAAGTACAGTTACCACAATCCTCACCCGCTTCAACAGTAATATCAAAGCTTTCAGGTGTCGTTAAGTTGTAACCTTCTAAAGAGTCATTACTGATTGTAATGGTATAATCTCCAGGAGTAAGGTCAAAAGTAAAGATGCCATCAACATTAGCTTCAGAAGTAGCGATGAGTATTCCATCAGCGTCATATACTTCGATGATCGCACCCGCTAAACCATTCTCTCCTATATCCTGAACACCATCTCCGTTCAAGTCTTCCCATACCAGCTGAGAAACTTCACAGATACAAATGGTAGTGATAGAAGCTGAATCTTCATCATCTTCAGATTGGTCTCCATCATCATTGTTTGGTTCAGAATCGATATCCGGCTCATTTGCCGCACTTACTTGTGTATAGTTAGTATTCGTACCCGCTTCATCAACTGTAACAGTTATAGATAGATATTCTATTGCGCCAGAAGGCATATCTCCAACTGTCCAAGTACCTGTACCCGGACTATAAGAACCGACGGAAGCAGAACTCGTTACATATGTGAATGCAGAAGGTAATTGATCAAATACCTCAACACCTGTCGCATCAACACTACCTTCATTAGTAAGTTCAATAGTGAAAACAGCCTCCTCTCCAATTACGACAACATCTTGGTCTACGGACTTAGCGATAGCTAAATCGACCATAGGTTGTACAATTGTAACAGGAACTTCATCTTGATCATCTTCTTCAGGGTCGCCATTACCTGGCGTTGAATCGACATCATCTTCATTCGCAGCAGAAACCTCAGCAACATTGATTACTGTTTCAAGTACTTCAACAGCTTTAACAGTCATAACTAAAGTAACTGTTTGACCAGGATCCAAAGTACCGATGAACCAAGTTGAAGCAGCTTCAAAGTAATAGCCTTGATCTGCCGAAGAAGAAATATATTCTACGCCAAATGGTAATTCATCACCAACTTCAACATCGGTAGCAGTTGCCGCACCTTCGTTGGTTACGGTCACTGTGTATTCGAACTCGCTATTGATCTCAACAACATCCGCATTTACTGATTTATCCAATGCCAAGTCAATTGAGCAATCCTCTACTGTAAAGGCAGCACCTTCTACTAATAAAGCAGCGCAAATATCGCCTCCACCTTGTAGTAACAAAGCGTTGACATCAAAACCTGTAGTAGTTCCAGGAACAACTATTGATAAATCTAATGTAGAGGGATCATACGCGAGTGTATGTATTGTATAATCACCAACCGCAAGTGGTCCTTCGAAAATCGGCTGATCACTTACTTGTAAAATAGTTAAGTCAGCACCAGACGTTAAAACGAACAGCACTTCATAATCTACTGGGTATTGAGGATCAACAGCTACAATCGCAGCAACACCATCTTCAATACAAACGACAGGATCCATTGGCATTAAAACACCAGGAGAAACAGGGCAACCAGGAATGATCACTTCATCATCTTGATCGTCTTCTGTTGGATCATCATTATCAGGAGTAGAATCGATATCCGGCTGATCAGCATTTGTTACTTCCGCAACATTAGTGATAACGACAGCTTCGTTAACGATAACTGTGATATCAAGTGTGATCGTAGAACCAACACTTAGGTCACCTACTTGCCAAATACCAGACGAAGGAGAATACACTCCAGCAGGGCTTGACCCAACATAAGTGACTTCAGGAGGAAGCATATCAGTTACTTCCACACCTGTTGCGTCCGAAGGTCCATTGTTATACAATGTAAGTGTATAAACCACTTGATCACCAACATCGATATCCGTTGTGTTCACATCTTTCAGAAGCTCTAAGTCAATGATACCACCAGCCTCGATAGTAACACCATCCTCTTCATCTTCAGATTGGTCACCATCATCATTGTTAGGCTCAGAGTCGATATCATCTTCATTATGTGAGCTTACTTGAGCAATATTAGTAATGGTACCTTCTTCGATGATTTGAGCGATCACAACTAGAGTTTGCACATCACCAACTGGCATATCACCGATTGTCCATGTAGATGCTCCCGGGCTGAATGTCCCATTAGAAGGCGTTGCTGCCATATACTCTAATTGACCTGGTAATTGGTCAAATACCTCTACACCAGTCGCATCATCAGGACCCAAGTTTTCAACAGTGATCAAATAACAAACATTATCACCGATAAAGTACTCAGGTGTTACTGTTGTATCTAAGAAGAAGCAATCACGAGTAGGTACTAAAGCATCAACATCACCAACTACGATAGTTAGTTTTTTCTGAATACCAGAAACTGTATAAAGTAGTTCAACAGCACCTTCATAACCTGCTTGTGGAGCATATTCTAATGCACCACCTACAATATTCACTAAACCAAATGGCGGAGCGAGTAATACAGAAAGTGTAGCAGGATCAACATTCGAGTCATTTGCCAATACATCCGCTGTATAAATAGGAGCTGTACCTGTACCATCCCAAGATGGGATCGTTAAGATGTCATCACAAGCCATAGGAGCACCTCCTGCACCTATCATAACATCAACATCTACTAATTGGCAATCAGCAGGGTCATTAATATTACAGATAGAATAAACAAAGGCATCAGTTACAGCTGTCGCATCATCATCGTTAGGTAGGTAAGTAAAAGTACCGTCCGTGTTAACCGTCAATGTACCTTGAGTAGGAGGAGTTGTTACTAAAACAGTAGCAGCATCTCCATTAAAATCATTATTCGTTACATCGATTGTTAAGTATGCTGGCTTTAACTCTTTAGATAATTCTAAATCAATTTGAAGACCTCTAATGATTTCATCATCTTGATCGTCTTCATCAGGGTCATTATTATCAGGAGTCGAGTCAATATCCTCCTCATTCGCATTCGTTACTTCGGCCACGTTGACGATGTCACCTTGTCCAACAACCGTTGCTTCAATGGTCAGTGTTTCCATCTGTCCCATTTCCAAAGTACCAACAGTCCAAAGAGAACCAACGAAGTTACCTTGAGTAGCATCCGCATCAACAAAATTCAGCTGAATAGGAAGTTCCTCCGTTACCTCAACACCAGTTGCGGTAGAAGGACCTTTGTTTTCAATTGTAATCGTATAAATGACATTATCACCAACATTAACTTCCGTTACGTTTACTTCTTTTTCTAATTCAAGATCAATTACAGGAGTTGCCTCAACAGGCACTTCATCTTGATCATCTTCATCAGGGTCATTATTGTTCGGTGTAGAATCCACATCTTCTTCATTAGCAGCGGAAACTTGTGCTTCGTTGATTATTGTACCTGCTTCTAAGACTTGTACAGTAATAACTAAAGTAGCCGTTTCTCCAACCTCTAAAGTACCGATGTCCCAAGTATCCGTACCACTATAGAATATACCCATATCAGCAGATGAGCTGATGTATAATAACTCTATTGGTAGCGCATCCGCGACTTGAACACCTGTTGCAGTGTTTACCCCCTCATTTGTAACTGTAATGGTATAGTCGAACTGTTCACCAACACTGATCGTAGTAACAGAAGCTGACTTATCCAAGGCAAGGTCGATCGTACAATCTACTTGCTCTATTACGATACCATCTTCTTCCACAACGGTACAACCATTATCATCTGTAACAGTTACGGAATAAGATCCAGCTGTTAAGTCATTTCTAGAGTAGAAGTTGACTGCAGCATCAGACCAAGTATAAGTATAAGGAGCAGTACCTCCGGTTACTTGTATGCTTGCTTGACCATCATTTCCTTCACAGGTTTCTGGTTCTAGGGTCAAATTGCTTATTAGAAGTTCTTCAGGTTCTTCAATAGAGAACGGACCAGCAGTAACAGGACAATCATTCGCATCAGATACGGTTACCGTATAAGTGCCTGGGCCAACATCTACTAAGTCCTGCGTATCATCTCCATTAGACCACGCATAGAAGTAAGGAGGAGTACCACCCATTACACTAATATCGATAGCCGCGTCATTTTCGCCATGACAGGATACATCTGTAACGTCAACATTCTCGAACACATCAATCATTACTGGTTGAGGAGTCGAAATATTCGCATTTACGATTACACTACAATCTTTGGAATCAGTAACCGTAACTGTATAGTTACCTCCTGACAAAGCTGTTGCCGAAGAACTAGTACTGACGTTAGGATCCCATGCATAGGTAAATGGACCATCAAGCCCATCCACTTGAATTGTAACGGAACCATCATTAGTCTCATTACAGGTAGGATCTTCGCCGATAGCTGTAGCAGAAAGGTCATCACATTCAGGCTCTAAAACAGTACAACCACCATTAGTTGTACAGCCTTCACTATCAGTAACTGTAACAAAGTAGTCACCAGAGGTAAGTCCGTTAATGGTAGCAGAAGTAGCACCATTACTCCAAGAATAAGTATAACCACCATTACCACCGGCAACATTGGCTGTTAGTGAGCCATCATTACCACCAGAAGTAGTAACATTATTAGTAGTACAATTTAATAAGATCAATTCAGCAGGTTCTTCCACTACGAAGGTTTCATCCTTCTCACAACCGATCGCATCTGTTACAATAACTTTATAGAAACCAGCTGCTAAGCCATCTAAGCTTGGGGTATTACCCGCAATAGGTGCTCCATTATACAACCACTCGTAGGTGTAACCACCTTCAGGGCTATCGGCAGTTACAGAAACCGCCCCATCATTAGCGCCAAAACAAGTAGCTGGAGTTACAGTACCAAAAATATCCAGATCACAATCCGCTTCACAAATAAGTACAACGCCATCAATTTCACAATCGTTAGCATCCGTAACTGTAACGGTGTAAAGTAATGCACCTAAACCTGTTACGGAAGCGGTAGTCGCACCATTACTCCAAGCATATTGATAAGGAGGAGTACCACCAGATACGTTGGCTGTAGCTGTACCATCACCACCAGCGACAGTCACTTCACAAGTAAAGTCGATAGTAAGACCTAGACCATTAGGCTCACCGATCACGATATCAGGAGAAGTTTGCTCACAATCAAAAGCATCTGTTACCACTACGAAGTAAGTACCAGGTGCTAGATCATTTCTATCTTCAGTTAGACCACCATCAGACCATTGGTAGCTATAAGGAGGTGTACCGCCAGAAACCGTGATATCAACAATACCAGAAGACTCGCCTTCACAGCCAGCACCTTCAACATTGGTAAGTGTTATATTAATAGGATTCAAACAAGGATCTTCGAAGAAACCGAAGTCAATTCTATAATTATTTTCACCTGCGCATCCAGTGGTCACTTCTGCGATCACCGCACCACCGTTCATCATACCATCGCTGTCCATTCTATCATCCCCTTGATCTTTATCAGTAGGGAAGAAACTTTCAAGAGGCTGACCAGCATTGAAGTTAGAAGCAGGAATACGTACTGTATAATCAACTTTAGGATCCAGATCAGTGAAGTAGTATGTACCATCTGATTTTGTAGTAGTCGTTGCAACTACAGCTCCCGCAGCATTTAATAATTGAACGGTAACGTTTGGGATGCTTGCCTCTTCAGGATCTTGGATACCATCATTATCCGCATCATTCCAAACATAGTTACCAATTTCGATAGTAGGCAGACCACATAATAATTCCACATCACCGATACCCACTGACTTACCAGCAAATGCTACATTGTTCGCATTATAGTATACGGAGTAACCACGATCATACTGACCATCAGCGATATTGATCCATTGAACACCACCAGCCCAGATTTGACCCGAAGGGTCAAAGGCAGTAGTAATCATTTCACCTTGACCAAGGTTGACCGCCAAACCACCAACAGCAGCTTCATAGTGATCACAACAAGGTGCTTTATCACAGAAATATTCCACCCCTTGGTTACCACCAGTACCACATCCATCTTGAATCACAGTACCAGAAGCATTTACCAGATCACCATTTTGCTCGATGATGTAGTTGCCTCCATTGTTGTAGGCGTATAATACATCACCACCAACAAGACCTGTACGCAGCTCACCATTGTAAGTATTCGCATAACCCGTTTGTAGACCCAAACGATCCAAATAACCTAGGATCATGTTACCATTACCATCAAATTCAATATCAGATAAAATAGGTTGAGGATAAGTAACAAAACCGCCAGGGTTAGTATCTAAAAACGCATTAGTCCAAGCATTCCAAGAACAAGCTTCACCAGATTTCGCACACCCTTTAGAGTAGCTCATAGGGAAGTTCAATACATTGGTGAAGTTACCTGTATTAGGGTCGAATCTATAGACATAAGATTGGGATGCATCATCACATACCAAACCAACATAGACGTAACCACGGTAATATTTCACTGCCCAAGGACGTGAACCAGTACCAACACCTGTAGCTGAAGCACCACAAGGAGCAGGAATACCATAGCTGGTTACAGAACCACAAGTAGGTGTTTGTATAGGACCACCGATCGTATTACGAATTTGTATCTCTAATAATTCACCTGTGTTCAGGTTAACTGTATACATCATGGTTCCATCAGAAGAAATATCCAAATCACCAAGACCGCGATAACCCGCATAGGTATAACCGTCAATATCATTGTTAGGAATCGTTCTATCACAAGTTAAGTCAGAACGGTTCAAAGCACCTAAAGCCGTACAAGGCGCAAGGTCAAAGTATACACTTGAACCTGCTGCACCACCAGTACCACCCGTGATCGAGTAGATCGCACCAATTCCGCCATCGGCGAAACCATTGTGGCGCTTTAATACGGTAGAGGTGAAAAGGCGACTTGTATAAGAGTCATAAGCGACTCCCCAAGTAGCACCAGTAGCGCCTGCGTTCGTTAACATATTCGGCATATTAGCACCAGTAGGTGGATACGAACTATAGTTCGCACCAGCACCAGTATCCGTATAATCAAAATATACGAATGCCGCAGGATGTCCCGCGCCCGTTGCGGAACCGTCCGCACAAGCAGGTGTAGGATCACCGTTAACATAACAAGGTACAGCTAAGTTAGGCTGCATCTGACAGTAATCTTCGGGTGTATTCACCGCGAAGTTCACTCCAGATTTTGAACAACCCTCATAGGTGATGTCCGTAACACCCGCATCTCCAGTAGAAGAAGCATTGATGTTCGCTTTTGGATAGACATCATCATATGTGTTAGCATTCGCGGCATTATAGCCGAGATAGTCAAAAGCCACCCTAACCGGGCCAGCACAGCCAGGAATAGAGATGGAGTAATTACCGTTGGCATTGGTTGTAACCGTAATACTGGTACCATTTGCATCGGTACCCGTAACGGACATGCCTGCCACACCGGTTTCACTACTGTTTTTGGACCCATCGCCATTAAAGTCCCGGTAGACCGTTCCGGAGACTTGGGCGAAGGCCTGCTCACTTATAAAAGCGAGGCAAATCAGTAGCAACAAAACAAAAATGTAAGACCGTTTTTGTTGCATAATAAAAGTGTTTAAAAAACTTTATCAAATAGCCGATAAAAAAAATTGCTGATTTTGAAACTTTTTTCAAACATCTCCGTAGAAGAACATAGTCGTAGTCTATCTACTTAGAATTTGAAAAAGCGAATAAAAAAATATAAAGCGATAAAGCATGTTTAAGCTAGGCATTAAACAAGCATTAACACTTCAATTTTGAAGTAAGAAATATTGGAAAAGGAAGGTAAGAAAGGGGGCAATCAGACTTTAGGGTAGTCGAAGTAAGAGGTTGGGAATCCTCTTGTGGGGTTAAGTCTCACTGCAAAGTGAAAAATTTTAGACCAAAATTCTCCACTTTATTGCCACAAAAATCAAGCCTTGGGGGCGTATCTTATGGAAGCTTGATTAATCCATATGATAATTCAGCTTATGTTCTCTGACAATGCAAAATTAGTAATTTTTTTCTTTACAATAAGTTTGCTCTAAATCAGGGTATTTATAGCACTCGCTTATTCTCTATATTTCATGGATGTTTCCACAACAATTATTATACGAAGTGAAAACAAAAAGAACAATTTCTCTAGATTTCAATAGTTCAACTTTCTGAAGTGTATAGTTTAGGCTATTGTTTTTGTACTATTATGCGGACAGTAGAAGTATAGTTGCTCTTTATCAATACCCCCTATTCTTCAAAAATCTATCGTCATCTCGCCAGTTTTCCTTGATTTTCACGAAGAGTTCTAAATAGACTTTTTTACCTAAAAATTTCTCCATATCAAGCCTTGCTTGGGTACCTACTCTTTTGATGGATTTACCTCCTTTGCCAATAATAATTGATTTCTGAGATTTTCGATTCACGTATATCAGTGCTCTAATTCTGACGATATTGGGTTCGTCTTGGAAGGCTTCTACTTCCACTTCTACGGAATAGGGTACTTCTTGGCGATAGTTCAGTAAGATCTTTTCACGAATGATCTCGGAAACGAAAAATCTTTCTGGTTTATCGGTCAGTTCTTCTTTATCGTAATAGGGCGGGCCTAAGGGTAAGTGTTTGACGATACAATCGAATACTTTATCGAGATTGATTTTTTTGAGTGCGGAAACAGGTATGATCTCGGCTGCCTCAAAACGGCTTTTCCAGCGTTCGATCTGTTGTAAGATCTCTTCTTCTGATAAGAGGTCTATTTTATTGAGCAGCAAAATGATGGGTACATCCAGTTTGCGGACTTTTTCCGCGAATAGGGATAGATCATCCTCATCTGTTACATCTACCATTACGAGCATGAGATCCGCATCTTGGAAGGCGATCTCTACGAATTGCATCATTGACTCCTGCATTTTGTAAGCAGGCTCTATGATACCCGGGGTGTCAGAGTAAACGATCTGAAAATCATCTCCATTAACAAAGCCTAGTATTCTGTGGCGGGTGGTTTGTGCTTTGGAGGTGATGATGGCGAGCTTCTCTCCTACCAGCTCGTTCATGATGGTAGATTTACCCACATTGGGTTTGCCGATGATGTTAACGAAGCCGGATTTATGATTCGCGGGTATTTTAGAAAGATCGATCATGTTAGAGAGAAATGGTGGGTGGTATATGTTTCTATTTCGCCTTTCCCGCGCAAGGGATAGGAGTGGTAATAAGTGCGGCGAATGCGCCCTGAGGGGCGGCTTAAAAAGGCGGCCCAGAGGTAGCCATTTTTAAGCCTGCCCCGAAGCAGCAGGCGACGTACTTATTTTAACGGATAGCCCGGTACCCGTCCGCAGGCGGGTATGCGCCCTACAAAACTATGAGCACATCAAAGCTATTATAAATAACAAAGCCGACCAAAATATTTTGATCGGCTTTTTGTAGTTGCGGAGGCAGGACTCGAACCTGCGACCTTCGGGTTATGAGCCCGACGAGCTACCAGCTGCTCCACCCCGCGATATTGGATTGCAAAGATAAGACGGATTATTGAATTACCAAACAATGACGATAATTTCAATAAAAAAATCCGTTCTTTATCGTTGGTATAGAGAATAACGGCACTTAGCGTATTTAAGTTCCGGGATTTGAGATTTTTTTTGATTTTCTTTCTTTTTCGAGATTAGTTCGCTTAAGTTGCAGTAAAGTAGAAGTTTTACATTATGAGAATGCCACTATTTCCATTGAAGCTTGTTCCTTTTCCGGGAGAGCTGCTCAATTTGCATATTTTTGAAGCCAGGTATAAACAGCTGGTGCATGAAGCTGTGGATTTGGAGCGGGCATTTGGTATAGTGGTGTTTGACGGGGAGGATAGTGAGATACGTCTGGGAACGGAAATGCGGGTGTTGGAGATCGTGAAAAAACATGCTGGCGGGGAAATGGACATCAAAACTTTAGGCTTGCGTGCTATAGAGGTGTCTGATTTTGAAAAACAGGCAAGCGGACGTTTGTACCCTGATGGCGAGGTGCGTTTTTTGGAGAATGTGATGGATGGTGATAATGGGAAAAAGTTGAAGATCGATGCTTTGATGAAAAAGCTGTATGAATTGATCCGGGTGCGGAAATCTTTTGACGATCTTTCTGTATTCTCTATTGCGCATCATATCGGTATGAGTTTGGAGCAGGAACGGGATCTTCTACAGATCACTCATGAATCTGAAAGACAGGATGTAGTGATCGCTCATTTGGAACAGTTGATCCCTAGTGTTCTCGAAACAGAAAGATTGAAAGAACGAATACGGATGAACGGGCACTTTAAGAACTTGCCCCCCTTAAAATTTTAAAATAGGCTGCCCTGCTTAGGCATATTTTGTTCTCGGCTTCCCGGCCAATCGGGTAATGCCTCAAGTTGCAAAACTTTATCCTTGCCTTTATTTTTTTCTTCTAATAATTCATGAAAGCGCTTGGCTATGTGTGGGGCGAATTCATCTCCTGGGCTATGCAAGAAGATGTAGGGTGTTTTGCCCTCAGCGATCCAATTGTAGGTTTGCTCAACAATGGGATAGAGTGCGGCTTCGTTATTTTGAACCGTTTTATAGCCACAATATCTTAAAAAGGGCTGACGAGCTGTTGCAGTAAAACAGCGGGGCATATTCGGTTTTCTGGATTGTGCGGCAAGAATGTCCACATCCGCCTCTTCTTCGGGAATACTGTGCAGCACTTGTGTATCGAATATGGCTCGGTCTATGGCATAGCGGGCCAATAAGGCATTCAATCTGGCTTCATGGTGCTGCTCTATGAAGAAATCTATATGTCGGACTTCTAGTGCGAAAGCTAGACTTTCAGGGAGAATGGCTAAGAATTTTTCGAGTGCGGAGAAATACTTGGTATTGAAAGAAGGCGGTAACTGTATGAAGTAAGTACCCAAACGGTCTTCTATTACTTCCATTCTGGTCAGAAAGTCGCTCATCGCTTTCTGCACATGCCTTAATTTGGCTACATGCGTGATGCTTCTTGGTAATTTGAAACTGAACTTGAAATCAGAGGGTGTTTCTGTTCGCCAACGGCGCAATTGATCTATACTTGGGTCGGCGTAAAAAGTGCTATTACACTCTACGGTCGAGAAAACGCTGCTGTATTGCCGTAGGTAGTCTTTGGGTTTGGCTTTGCGGGTGAACAAGCTGCCTACCCAATCTTTATTGGCCCAGATGGGGCAGCCGAGATGGTAAAATTTGTCATTTCGTCTTTCGTGCATGACGACATCTGGTTAGCTGCTAATTAATGAATGCTCGCTACTTCATTGTACTCGAACCAGAATTTGTACAAACCGCTCAACAATTCTATATATTCATCAAAATCATTTGTCTTAGTTAAATAAGCGTTCGCATGCAGGTCGTAACATGATTTAAGATCATCCGGGTTAGATGAGGTCGTCAACATGACCACCGGTATTTTACGCAAACGTTCATCCTCACTACGCAATTTTAAAAATTCTTTCCCATTCAATACAGGCATATTAATGTCCAAAAGAATGAGTTTGGGTAAAGTCGCTTCTGATTTCAAGTAGGCCAGCCCCTCTTTGCCATTTTTCGCAGTTACATAATTCGGTGATAAACCTGCTGAATTGAATGCTTCTTGTGTTAGCAGAACATCTGCTATGTTATCTTCTACGTGTAAAATCGTGTTCATACTACCGCTTATTCTGAGCTTGGAAAACTTAAGAAGAAGCTTGTTCCCCCTTCTTCATTACGGGAATACCAGATTTCCCCTTTGTGCCGCTCTATGATTTTTTTACAAAGAGCGAGTCCGATCCCGGTGCCTTCAAATTCATGCCGTTCGTGAAGGCGTTGGAATATTTTAAAAACCTTTTCCGCATAAGCTTCATCCAGCCCTATGCCATTGTCCCTTATTTCAAAGGTACACTTGTTTGATATATTTTTCGCGGAAATGACGACTTTGGGCTGTTCGTTCTTGTTAAACTTGATAGCGTTATGAATAAGGTTCTGGAAGACCAAAGCGATTTGATCCGCTTCGCATTCCAGCATAATACTTTTCACTTCATTGGTCACAAGTGCGTTTTTCTCCTTGATATACATT
>JAHDGT010000085.1 GCA_020631675.1 Bacteroidota bacterium | reverse complement strand
ACATAATAGTCAGCACCTGCGAACTGCTCCCGCACATACGCACAATCATCATAAGTGATCAACCATTGATGTCGACAAGCCTTCACCTGCTCACAAAAACGATCGTGGTCAAAACCCGTATGAAAACGCCCCTTTTTGCCATATAACTTAGAGCGGGTCACCGAATAATAAGGCGGGTCCAAAAAGACAAATACCTCCTGTCCTTCCGCATTTAATAGTGCCTCAAAATCTACATTCGTAAAACGCATGTTCGCTGCGATAGTCGCCGCCCGTTCCAAACGATCAATACAAGAAGCCGTAAAACGTTTCGCGAACGCCATTTGCGAGTAGCCGCCCGCATCTATCGTACCGCTAAAAGTGATGCGGTTCAACACAAAAAAATCAATCGCCGCCTGCAATTCCGACAAGCCACTTTCACGCCGTTCCAACAACTGTCTATACAGTGCCCGCCCGTCTTCCGCCGTCTCGAAAACCCGGCGCACTTCCGCCACCAAAGCCCCTTTATTCTCCTTCAACTGCTGCCAAAAACAGTACACATCCCAATTCAGATCATTGCCCCACAACTGGCTATTCGGATACTCCTGCGCTACAAAAAAACTAAAAGACCCACCCCCGAAAAATGGCTCCCGCAGCTCCTTGTGCGGCACTATGAAATCCCGCAAAAACCGCATCGCCCTAGACTTCCCCCCAGGATACCGCAGCGGACTTTTAATCGGTTTGTGCGTCGTATTTGTAGTGTGTTTTTTCATCTGTTTCATCATGGCGCATACCCGCAATAAAAGCCTTTAAACGGTCGCGCAGAGCAATTGGCGTCGAGCAGGAAATCTTATGTCTTACGTCTTGAGTCTTATGTCTAAAGGCGTCAGCCTTTCACTGCGGGTACCGGGCTATCCGTTCCTACAAAATGGGCTATCTGGGGGTTCGTTGCACTACTTGGCGGTGGCTACCTCTGGGCCGCCCCCGCCAAGCAGGCACTCACACCCCATCTATCCCATTTAGTACCACTCCTATCCCTTGCGCACTCTAATGAGACAATTACCAATTTGAAAATTTGAAAATGCCTGTAATCCATGAATTTCATTTTCAAATTGACTCATTGCCCAATTTTCAAATTATAATTTACTCCCGTTTCTTCTTCCTACTCCCCGAATACATCTCATAGCCATGATAGCGCCCTTCCAGCGGTCCATTATAGATCACATGCTTCTTAAAAGGACGTAAGCCAACGCTGTTCATGGCCGTGCGATTGGTACAAATGATCCAGCCCTTAGAGTCCAAGCACTTTTGCTTCATGGCATCGCCAATATCCTTGTACAAAGCCTTGATGTCTTCCGGGTGGAGGCGTTCTCCATAAGGCGGGTTCATCACCAACAAACTACCTTCCGCTTGTACGGGCATCTCTTGTAGCGCACGAACTTCCAGCTGCACCTGATCGCTAAGGTCTACCATAAGCAGGTGATCGGCCGCCATGTCCAAATTGCGCTTAGAAATATCACAACCCACAATAGGAGCAGGGGCAGGGCGTATCTGCTCCAAAGCCCGTTCTTTCACCTGCTCGAAGATCGTCTCATTATACTCCCCCCACTGCTGAAATCCGAAACGGTTTCTCAGTTTTTGAGGTGGTGTATTAGTAGCAATAAAAGCCGCTTCAATAGGAAGCGTTCCAGAACCACAAAAAGGATCTAAAAAAGGACGTTCGCCTTTATAGTCGGCCAACAATAATAAGCCAGCAGCCAAAACCTCGTTCAAGGGGGCAGCATGTTGCTTCACCCTGTAGCCGCGCTTATGCAAAGATTCTCCAGAGCTATCTAACAATAAAGTGCACTGGTCGTCGTATATATGTATGTGTATGCGCAAGTCGGGCGCGTCCAAGTCAACAGACGGACGATCGCCTTGTAAGCGTCTGAACTGATCCGCAATGGCATCTTTCACCTTCAAAGACGCATAATGGCTGTGCTGGAAATATTCCGAATTCGCCACGCTATTGATGGCGAAGGTATCCGTTACCCGCATCAACTTAGACCAATTCACTTGTTGTACTCGCTTATAAAGGGTATTGGGGGTACGAGCTGTAAAGCGTCTGATCGGTACCAAAATGCGCAAAGCCGTACGCAATTCATAATTCGCGCGGTACATCACTCGCTGATCACCACTGAAAGTAACCGCTCTATTACCTACTTGTGTGACCATCGCACCAATGCGCATCAGCTCTGTGGCCAACACTTCTTCAAGACCAAATAGGGTCTTCGCTACCATTTCGAACGTGGTGTGCGTATTGTTGCCACCTGGTTTATACAGTCCTTCCACTAAAAAATCGCGTTTTGTTACTATGAGGTAGTTTAAAGTTTTTCATCTGAATCGCGTCTAAGTGCTTGGTTTTGAAGACGAAGCTCTTTTTGAGTTTCGTACTTGAAAAGTACGGGGCGAAAAAAAGCTGAAGTGTTCATAATCAATGACTTAGAGGCAAGGTCGAGAAAATAACTTTAAACTACCTCTATCAGCGGGGGAAGTTACTGCAAATAATTGGTCAGTCTGCTGTATTTTCGCGCTTGGATTAGGTATTTACCTGAATTCTCCCACCTCCCTAGCGCTGGCTAGTGGCATACTTAAGCACAGCTAGTATATTTATCGACTGTTGAATTGCCAACATACTGCTTCATGCTTTGTTGTATAGTGAAGTAGATAAAGAGCATTTGCTAGAAATTGAAGAATTTCCGACTCATAACCATAACGCATAAGACGGCTAATATCAGCCATATCGGCCAATATATACCCTCTGTTAATGCGGATCCACAGCGTTTGGTAGAAACGCTTCGCCAGATCAAGTCAGAAATGGCGATCGAGGAGTTCTTCTATTTATGTACCTGCAATCGCCTCACCTTCCTTTTGGTTCGCGAAGAACCCATTAACGACCACTTCATCCTTCAGCTATTCAGCAAGCTGCATCCTAATATCCCTATGCATTGTCTAGGGGGCTTATTAGATGTCATTGCCACCTATGATGGCGAAGAATGTGTACGCCATATTTTTGAAGTGGCGTCTTCCTTGGATTCTTTGGTCGTAGGAGAGCGTGAGATATTAGGACAGCTAAAAAGTGCTTACGACTTCTGTGCGAAGCATAAACTTACGGGAGATAATATCCGCTTGGTCATGAAAATGGCCATACCGGTAGGTAAATCGGTTTACACCCACACCAAGATCGGTGAGAACAGCATTTCAGTGGTTTCTTTGGCCATGCAAGAAATGTTGGTACATCAAATCCCCGTTAATGCCCGCTTTCTGATCATAGGGGCTGGACAAACCAATGATTTGGTCGGTAAGTTTTTAAAGAAGGCAGGCTATGAAGATTTCACCATCTTCAATAGAACATTAAAGCGAGCACAAGATCTGGCCAATACCCTCGGCGGAACAGCTCACGTACTAGAAGATCTACTTAACTACAAAGAAAAATTCCACGTACTCATTACGTGTACCGGAGCCAATGAGCCAGTTATCTCAGAAGCGATCTGGGCAGAACTCAATACTGCCGATTGCAGCATGATCGTTGATCTGGCGGTACCCAATGATGTAGCCAGACCCATTGTTGAGAACAATGATGATTTGGAATACATCGAGGTAGAAAAATTAAGAGACCTAGCTGCTAAGAATTTAGCATTGCGTAAAAAAGAAATGGTCAAAGCCCGTACGATCGTCGACGCCAGAATGGAGGATTTTGTTTTCGCCTTGCACCAACGTAAAGTAGAGCGCGCTTTATCTGTCATTCCGGATCAAGTACGTGATGTAAAAGAACGTGCCTTAGAACTGGTATTTCAAAAAGAGATCAACGCACTTGATGAACAGTCGAAAGCCCTCATTTTAAAGGTGGCCGACTATATGGAGAAAAAATACATCGGTATCCCCATGCGCGTAGCCAGAGAGGCTATGGAAGAGGAATTGCTTGATCTGGTACATGGTGGGAAACACCGCTCAGAAAATAAGTAAGTATCTGGACAAAAGTAAGCGTATAGCTTATGACGCAGCTACTTTAGTTGTAAGCAAGGCATGAAAAACGAGGTATAGCAGAGCTAAATGAGGCTTTTCATAACGCAGGGTACAGCTAAAAGAGCAAGTCAGAAGCAACGATTATTTTTGTCCGGGTACTTAAACCACTCAGAATGGGTAGCGGGTAGTATAACAAACAAAAAAAGCCGATCTCAATTTTATTGAGATCGGCTTTTTTTGTTTACTTAACCGTCTGCGATTTTGGCTGAGGCTTATAGTAAAATGGCAAAAGCTAATAAAAATGCTAAGCCAATAAATAGTGCACCTAATAATGTAAGTGAGCCTAGTATAATACCCGTAAGTGCCCAGCCTCTAAGCTTACTTTTCAAGCCTTTTGCGCCTAGAACGATAGCGGCAATGGCCATTCCGAAACCAACAAAAGGAACAGCAATACCTATAATTGCCCCTATCCCTAGAATACCACCAGCTAAAGCCATATTTGATCTACGGTCTCTTTTATTATTGAACTCATGACCCGCTTCGTCATCTCCGTCTCCGTCTCCGTCTCCATCCCCATCATCACCTCTTTTACTCTTTTGATGGCGCTTTTGCAGCTTTTTGTCAAGCTTGTCCAACTTCTTATTCAGACGCTCTTTTTGTTTACCTGATAAGGGAGCAGCTATAGCTATCGCTTGCGCGGGTTCGTTTATTGTGTTTAAGTGCGCTGTTTCTACTTTTGGCGAGACGGCTAATTGGTCTACTGTAGATAGAACGGTCAAGCCTTCTAAACTGGATTTTGTGGAAGCGGTAACATCATTACCCAATGCAGGAGTAGGGTCATTTTCCAACTGAGCTTGAGCAATCGAAGTAGGCATCATGTGATCAGTAGAGGGAACAGTATTAGCCTGCGCTAAGCCTGTTTCGTAAGTCTTAGCTTTTGATTTTTTTACTTTCTTCGTCTTCTTGTCTTTAGTCTTTTGCTTAACCGCCAATTGCTTCGCTGGTTTTTGGTCAAAGCCCGGGCAGGATAATTGATTGGAAGAGGAACAGGAGGTGAAAAACAAACTGATACAAACACAAAGCATCAGTGAAAGGCTGGTCAAATATTTAAATGACATAGTACGATTTTTGGAAGTGGTCGATCAAAAGAAAGGAATGATTGATCGTGCGACTTCAGTGGAATAATCGTACTAAAGTGTTCACAACTCATCGAATGGTTGTATCTCAATAAAAAAGGGGCTAACTCGAAACCGAGCTAACCCCCTCAGGGAAAAGGATAGGGACTAAAAAATATAATTAGTCATTTGTGTTCACAGATGCGATTTAAGAAAGTGCGAATAAACCACCTAATAAAGCACCCCATACTAGGAAGAAGAACAATACACCGATACCACCTAAGATGATACCTGTCAATGCCCAACCTCTACGGTCACTCTTAAGACCTAAGATACCTAACACCAATGCGGCGATAGCCATGAATAAACCAGCAACAGGAATAACGATAGAGCAGATACCTAAGATACCGCCTACTAAAGCTAATGTAGAACGAGTTTTGTCGTTCATAGCTGCAGAACGCTTAGCTTTTTTCTGACGCTTCTCCAACTTCGTGCTTAGCTTATCCATACGCTTGTCTAAGCGCTCAGCTTGCTTCTCCGTCATAGCAGGAGCTGCAACAGCAACAGGTGCTTTAGTCGTTTCTTCAGTTACAGTAGGAACTACAGCACGGCTAGCTAATACCTCATTAGTAGGAGCTACCTCAGCAGCATTATCCATAGCAGCAGTTGCTGTTTGTGGAGCGATCTGCTGGTCTACACCATTTTCAATGAAAGCACCCAAAGGCTGAACAGCTGTAGCTGGGGTAACTTTCTCGTTTTGCTTAGCAGCGTAGTTAGGAGTGTCTGCCTTTTTCGTTTTCTTAGTCTTCTTCGCTTTCTTAGTCTTAGCGGCTAGCTGAGTGTTCGACTTAGAGTTGAAACCCGGACAAGAAACTTGACTAGAAGATGCGCAACCTGTAAACATTTGCGCTGCCATAACCATTACGGCGATGAGTAATAAAGCTCTTTTCATAGATCAATGCGTTTAGCAATTAAGAAGTAATATGATATTTGTTGAAACAATTAACTTATATACAATGAGTTATTTTGCTTCTAACTATATGTTAGATTTAAAATAACGGTCTAAATGTAACGAATATCTCAAGAATCTCAAATGCACAAGAAAAAATATCCGAGAATATTACTCTCTTGTTTAAAAGGTATAAGATAAATGAAAAAAATAGTGAAACGCAAGGGCTAAGTTCAAAAAATGCTATTTGAATTGCTGCTTATCCTCCATTCTACTTCCCTATCTTAGCTGATGGAAGTAGATTTTTCTTATTCCGACAAAAGAAAGAGCGTGATCACAAATATATCCGCTGAACAGCCTCGGCAATTGGCACGTGCCATTTCTTTAGTAGAGAATGAATATGCCGGACATCGACAGCTATTGAAAAGTTTGCGAGTAGATCGTTCTGTGCCCATTATTGGAATCACAGGCCCGCCGGGCGCGGGTAAAAGCACCCTGACCAATGCTTTGATCGGGCAATGCTTAGAAAGGGGAGAACGCATAGCAATGATCGCGGTAGACCCGAGTTCTCCGTTCAATTTCGGTGCTTTATTAGGAGACCGTATACGCTTGAGCGAACATTATACACACCCGAATCTTTTTATCCGCTCTCTGGCTAGTAGAGGCTCACTCGGTGGCTTAAGTGAAAAAATCATAGAGGTGACCGATGTGATCAGAGCGGCGGGCTTTGATAGGATATTCTTGGAAACAGTTGGTGTGGGACAGTCAGAAGTGGAGGTGGCCGGATTGGCGGATACTACCGTCGTTGTTCTCGTTCCAGAGGCTGGGGATGAAGTACAGACCATGAAAGCCGGATTGATGGAAGTCGCTGATATATTCGTAGTGAACAAAGCGGATAGGGCAGAGGCGGATCGTTTCGCCCGCAATCTGGGTAAAATGCTTCATGGAAGAATGTTTGACGCGACTTGGCAAATACCCGTACTCAAAACCATCGCGCATAGACAAGAAGGGATCGAAGACCTCTTAAAGGCAATTGATCAACATACAGGTATAGGTAGTGCGCGCAATGCGGAGCGACAAGCTTTGCTATTGGCGAGACGGGCTTACCGCATCATTCAAAAACAAAGAATGAGTAATATTGATCAGCGGGACTTATCTACGCGCTTATTGACGAAGCTAAAAAATGAGCTCAACTTTAACTTGTACGCTTTTCTAGAGGAAAGTGGACTATGGCAGTGATGCGACTAATTACAATGCGATTTATGAAAACCTCTATTCAAAAAAGTTTATTCTTATTTCTCGCTCTTGCTTTTATGCTATTTAGCCTTGCTTGTAGTGACCTAGGCTCAACCGCTTCCCAAACCTTCACAGTGGATAATCTGGTGATGGGGAAGACCTATGAACTGGGGCAGCAATTGAACATTCAAGCTAAAAGCGAATACACAAAAGGAGAAGTGATCGGTTTCACCACTTCTGTTAAAGGAGAAGATAAAATCCGATTGTCTCGCCTTATTGCCCTTCCTGGAGATGTAGTGGTCATTAATTCAGGTAAAGTACGGGTGAATGGGGAGTTACTAGAAGATCTAGCTGGTACTGCTTACCGCTATAAAGTGATCGGGAATGAACCTTTAGAAGAATTACTGAAAGGACGCTCATTCACCACAGGCTTGAATCACTTCTACGGAACCAGCCTCACCAATGCCGAAGCCGCTGAACTAAAAGCGGATGAAAGGGTAAAAATGTTAAGTAAGGATGTATTGGTGCGAGCGAAAAAAGATACCCGCATCTGGCAAACCAGAAAAGATGCCCGTTGGAATAAAGACAATTGGGGTCCCTATACAATGGCGAAAGAAGAATTTTTCGTGTTGAGCGATGACCGTAGCACCGCCTTTGATTCCAGATTTTTAGGGCCGATCAGCTCAGAACGAATCGTAGGAGCAGTGGTGTCAAAAGACGATTAGACCAATGCGCGCTCAAAACGAGCAATAATACGCTTATGGGCACGCTTTAAGAAGTCTTGATCGTTATACAAACGCATCATCATCACAGCACCCTCTGTTTCGGCCAAACTGTCTTTGGCCAATTCAAGTGCTTCACGCTCACTCATTCGCCCTTTGAAAATAAAGGCAAGTGCGCTGGCCCACTCATCAAAGAAGTCGCGTACCATTTGTGATAACTCCGGACTGGTATCTGCTGTTTCTAAGGCTAGATTGCCAAATAAGCAGCCACTTTCACTCGCAAAGTATTGTACTTCCGCAGTGTCTGTGATGAATCGTAAACGGTCAAGAGCAGATTTATCTTCTTCGTAAGCCTGGGCAAAAGCATCTTTGCTAAAGTAAGCGTGCATATGCTCTATCACCGCTTTCATCAATGCTTGCTTGCTGTTGAAATGATGGTATAAACTGCCTTTCTGTAACCCACATGCCTTAGCCAGTTGGTCCATAGAGGTGTGATTATACCCCTTGCTTCTAAATACCAACAAAGCTTGTTTGATGATGTACTTTCTATCTACTTTTTGCTTAGGCATGATTCTATTCTTTGGCGGTTCATTCGCTCGAAACAACAAATATACCAAACGTTTGGTAGTTTAAGTTGGTTCGGTGATATTCTGCCCCCTCAACGGCTAAATTTGCGTAATTCTTCTGATATCATTAAATTGAACGCCTGTTCAATCTTGACGACCTATATATGGCACTGGAAACGACCTATTCTCAACAAGAGAAGCACAATAAAGAAGCACTTGATTTTAGCTTGAAAGAAAAAGCCTTCGCTTGGAGCGTACATATGTTTACTGCTACAGGTGTGGTGTTATCACTTCTTTCACTAGTAGCGATCGCCGAAGGCGACTTCCGCGAAGCCATGCTCTGGCTTTTCGGAGCAATGGTCATTGATGGCATTGACGGTACCTTCGCCCGCAAATTCCGCGTGCAGGAAGTACTACCGCACTTTAGCGGTAAAACAGTTGATTATGTGATCGACTTTGCCAATTATGCGATCATACCCGCTTTTTTCTTTTACCAAGCACAATTGGTGCCCGAAGCATTTAACCTAGCGGCAACTGCCGCCATGTTACTTGTTTCCGCCTATTACTATGGCTTGCCCGATATGGTCAGTGAAGACATGCACTTTGTTGGTTTCCCTGTGATGTGGAACTATGTTGTCTTTTACTTCTATTTTGTTTGGGATCTTTCTCCTTGGGTCAATCTGGCCATTCTTGTTTTCTTCTGCATCTTGCACTTTATCCCGCTGAAATTCCTATATCCCAGCAGAACCAGAGAACACAAGATCCCTACCTACATCTTTTCAGTCATCGCCTGCGTGGTACCGCCCTTGATCGTGTACTTCCATCCAGTATCCATGCCTGTACTGAATGCTTTGGCTTTATCCGTGATCGCCTACTTTGGCTTCATGGCCATTTATAAGACCTACTTTTATTATCCTAAATAGGCCCTAACTACCCGATCCCTTGAACTGATCCTCCTTGTTCTTAAATAAAACATTGAAGGTGGTCAAAGAGCCGTAGCTCCTCGTGATGTACTGCTGGATCTCTACTTTATCGGCGGCACTTAGTCCTTTATGACTATTGATCTTTTGCTCCAAAACACGCAGGCGATCACGTACCATCACGATCTTATGGAAAAAAGTCTCTAAAGGAATTTCTTTAGCTTTTAAGCCTTCATCCGCAGGTTTTAAGATCACAATGCCGTCCTTCCAGCGGGCACCTAATTCAACTCTTTGTTCCAAGCCATTATGACGCTCTAACAAATAGCGCAAACGTTTTTCCACCGCGCTGAAAGAAACCAGATCACTAGGCGGATCCACTGCGTCTATAATGTCCAATTCCGCATCAGCAGGTATGTCCATCACACCATGCTGCATAAAAGAAATCGTTAAGGCGGTCGCACTCGTATTGATCACCACGCCTATACCGTACTGCTCGTGCTTGATGCGAGAACCCGCACCCAAATCCATATTTGTTGACATGCTTGTTGTTGTTGTTGTTTATTGAGAAAGGTATACTTTTGACTTTCGCTAATACTATGCCTAATTGAACAGCATAAGGGGTTTAGCCTGAAAATACATAAGGGCGCGTGCCCGCAATAAAAGACTTCAAATAGTCGCCCTATAGAGAATCGGCATCGGGCAGGAAATCTTATGTCTTACGTCTTGAGTCTTATGTCTAAAGGCGTCAGCCTTTCACTGCGTCCACCGGGCTATCCGTTCAAATTCAGCCCCTGCCTGCTGCTGTTTGGCAGGCATAAAAATGGCTACCTCTGGGCCGCCTTTTTATGCCGCCAAACAGGGCGCATTCAGCGGCTTCATTACCACTGCTATCCCTCGCGCGAGTGTTAATTTTGAATGAGTTAACACGCTCTAAGTCATCCCTCAACTTCATTCATCAAACGCACCTCTTGATCAGATAAATCCATGAAGTCAAAAATATGACCGACCACCCTTCTTGGGTATTCGTGTTGCACCCAATGACTACAGCGTTCAATATAGTGGATCAAGACAGGCTGTTCACAATAGTCTTGTACATTATCATTCAGTTCTTTACCTAAAAACTTATCATCTTCACCCCAGATGATCATAATGGGCATGGGCAATTTTTTATGTGCTTCTATGCCATCAGATCGTTTAGCCCCCTTGCGCAAGGCACGGTAATAGTTAATAGAAGCCGTAAGCGCATAAGGTTGTTTGAATGCGGCCACATAGCGGTCAATATCTTCTTGGGTGTGAAATTGCTTGGGGTTATAGGGCCAGTAACTCTTAAAACTGCGCTTGAAAAAACGATCCAGAGATAGATTTAAGAACATTTCGGGTAAGAAGGGAATCTGAAAGAAACCCATATACCAAGAGCGTAAACTCTGTCGTATATTCTTTCCGAATTGTTTTTTCATTTCAAGGGGGTGGGGTGAGTTCAGTATGACCAATCGCGATACGCACTCTGGGAAAAAAGCGGCTAACATCCAAGCTACGCCACCTCCCCAATCATGACCTACTATGGTCGCTTTTTCTTCGCCCAGTGCGTTGATAAGAAAACGGATGTCGTCTACCAGGAATTCCATTCGATAGTTATTCACCCCTTTGGGCTTATCACTCAAATTATAGCCTCTCATATCTGGTGCTACGACCCTGTATGTTCGCGCAAGATCAGGGATCAGCTCTCGCCAGGAGTACCAGAACTCTGGAAAGCCATGTAGTAGTATCATGAGTGGAGCATGGTCTGCTCCTGCTACTTTGCAGTGTAGTTTTATACCGTTGGTTTCAATATATCTGGACTCCATGATTGAGTGGCTTTATTGTTGGTTGAACTCGCTCTAAATTAAAGAATAGAATACATATTTGGGAATGCCTCAAGCAAATGCCCCGTGCTTTTACGCTTGTGAACGACAATCTGTTTGAACGCTATGCCGATACCTTTTCCAGTGTGAAGCCGAAGGTGGTGCCTACGCCTTCTTTACTACGCACGTGTATACTTTGCTGGTGTGCTTCGATCAAGTGTTTGACAATGGCCAAGCCTAGACCGCTTCCCCCGCCATTTTTACGGGTTCTACTGGTATCTACCCGATAAAAGCGTTCAAATAATCGAGGCAGATGTTTTTCGCCGATCCCAATTCCGTTATCGGTGATCTCGATCAGTACGCGGGTGTCCATATCGTATATGCCTACCCAGGTGCGGCCGTTTTCCTTGCCGTATTTCAATGAGTTGGTGATCAGATTGGTGAGTACCTGCCGTAGTCTATCCAAGTCGCCTTTAACCAATAGGTTGCGATCACTACCGTCTTTGAATAAGAGGGTCGTACTTGTTTTCGCTGCGATGAATTCCATAGAACTCATCACTTCTTGGGCAATATCGTAAATGTTCAGCACTTCCAGATTCAGTTGCAGTTCACCGGCTTCATGTCGGGTGATGACCTCTAAATCTTGTACAATGGTATTGAGGCGATCGGCATTGGTAGCGGCTTTATTCAGATAAGGCAGGCAGATCTGCTCATCTTCAATGCCCCCGTGAATGAGGGTGTCTAAATAGCCCTGAATGTTATAGATGGGCGTTTTGAGCTCATGAGATACATTCCCTAAAAATTCTCTCCGGTAAACTTCCATCTCCTCCAGTCGGTCGATCTCTTGCTTTTTTTCTTTGGCCCATGATTGCACCTCGGCATCCACCTCTTCTAGAATGTTTTTATCTAAATCGACCGTTTCCGCCTGATCCGGATCCGGACTTTTTAATCGGTGGATGTTTTTATAGATCAACTTGATCCGACGATAGATGAAGTTTTCTAGCGTGAAGAGGTATACCGCATAACCGATCAGCGCATTGCACAGGATCAGTAAAAAGATCAAAGACCACGAAAAAGCCCATTCTTGATATAAGAATTGATAAATCAGCTGTATGATCATCATGAGGATACTCATGCTAAGGGCATAGAAAAGCGCGGCCAACCTCGCCAATTGACGAGGGGTGACGTTTTTCATGATGGAATCGTACTGGATCATAGCAGCAATGAGATTTTGAAGAAGGTGCGGAATGTGCTGCAAAGATAAAGTAGGTTATTTAATGTGCTGATGTGGGTTCAATTTGAAAATTTGATAATGAGCTAATTTGAAAATTACTGTGACGGTTCTTTTTATCATTGATTTAAATTATGGGCATATTACGCCGCTTACTTCTTTAGAGATTAAGAGCGTGTATGATTAATTTTCAAATTCTCAA
>JAHDGT010000084.1 GCA_020631675.1 Bacteroidota bacterium | reverse complement strand
CGTGCAGTATGCCGATTTATTAGCTGGTCACTAGCGTAAACTTTTATTGCGGGCACGCGCCATGATCCTAACAAACAAACATCAGAGATTCATGATCTCTCTGGGGTAGCAGAGGTAGTATTTGACCACGGGGGTGGAGAGTTGGGAGAGGTTGTGGTAATCACTGGCGGCGGTGATCTCGCGTACGGAACCGTCTTTGAATGCGATGTTGATCTGGGTGCCATCGTAGGAGTAGACGCTATTGCTGGTGGAGTCCGCGAAGACGAGGTAGTTGACCGCTTTGCTGTCTATGCCATAGAATTTCATGGCTTTTTGTTGGAGTTCGTGCAGGCGGGTGAGGCTGACGGGAACTCTGCCCATTTCTATTTTGAAGAGTTTGCGGTAGTAGATGCTTTTGGACAGACTGCTTAAAATGGGGTCGTCGTGGTGCTGCCAGACTTTGATGGAGGTGAAGATGTCCATATCACCCATTAAAGCGAATTGGTCGAGTACGTTCGGCAGCTCTCTGAAGTCTTCGATGCTCCAACTGTTTTCTAGGAAGTAGCGAAATGCAGGGGTGGCGAATAATTCGGTATCCGCACCTGTTTGTGTCAATTCTTTGGCGCGTTGTAGGACTTTCACCAACATCATTTCCGCACAAAGTACGGTCTTATGCAGGTAAACCTGCCAGTACATGAGTCGGCGGGCGATCAAGAATTTCTCGATGGAGTAGATGCCTTTGTACTCCATGACAAGGCGTCCGTCGCGTACATCGAGCATTTTGATGAGGCGGTCAGAGCCGATCACGCCTTCGTGTACCCCTGTGAAAAAGCTGTCGCGGTTCAGGTAATCCAAGCGATCCATATCGAGCTGGCTACTGACCAGATCGTGTAGGAAAGGCTTGTGGTAGTTGCCTTGAAAGATTTGGAGGCAGAGATCCAATGCACCATCAAACTCTTTGTTGAGTCGCTCCATGAACATAACGGACAACTCTTCATGAGATACGTCATCAACGAGGCTGTGTTCTAGAGCGTGAGAAAAAGGACCATGTCCTACGTCATGCAAGAGGATGGCGAGGGTGACGGCTTTGGCTTCTTCTTCTGTGATCTCTACATTTTTAGCGCGGAGTACACTAATTGCCTCGGTCATGAGGTGGGTAGCGCCTAAAGCATGGTGAAAGCGGGTGTGCAAAGCACCTGGGTAGACATAGCTACTCAGGCCGAGCTGTTGAATATGGCGTAGCCTTTGAAAGTAGGGATGCTCGATGATGTCGAAGACGATTTCGTAGGGTATGCTTACGAAACCGTAAACGGGATCGTTGATGATCTTCTTTTTGTTCATGGTCTACATACTTCAAGATCCTGACATTATCGACAAAGTTCTCTGATGTCTTCTTTGGCTACGGGCACACCCAATTGACTTGCGCGGTCCAAATCCGAGCAACCTCTGTATAATTGGTCATTACTGATGAGTGCTAAGCCACGGTAGTAGTAGGCAACGCCATCGCGATTATCAATTTCAATACAAGTAGAAAAATCTTGGATGGCATCATCGTAACGGCTCATCAAACTTTTGGCGAAGCCGCGCCCTTTGAAAGCCGGGGTGAAGAAGTTGTTTTCGTCAAGTGCCAGATTGTAATCATCTATTGCGCCTTGATAGTCGCCCAATAAGGTTTTAGCTGTAGCTCTACCTTGAATGGCTTTTAGGTAATCCGGGCGAATTTTCAGAGCGTTGGTATACGCCTGATGTGCTTCCTCGAATTTCCCCATTTTGATGTAAGTAGCGGCTTGATTGTAGTGCAACAACTCATCCTCCTGATCCACTTCGATGGCTTTTTTATAGTCGCCAATGGATTTTTTCAGTTGCTGCGTTTCAGAGTAAGCATTTGCTCTTAGCTGTAGGTATTCTTTATTGAAAGGCTCATCATCCAAACAGCGATTCAGGAAGTCGATCGCGGATTCATAGTCTTTGTTTTCCAGCTTTCTGACTGCTTGATTGTAGTAGTACTTATTGTCTTCCTTTTCTTTGAAAGATAGTTCGGAAGGCTTCTCTTTTACGGTTTGCTCATCTAATGCAACATGGTACAAGACACTCAGATCAACTGTGATGACATCCGGGTCTTTACTGGCAGATGAAGTGCTGGACTTGGCAGTGGCGGTACTTTTCTCTTTACTAGGTTTTTCTTTCTTAGAAGAAGTTCCGAATTTCTCACGGGTGCGTTCTAAAATGGACTTCTTATTGCGTTCTTTTTCTTTCTTACGCGCAATATCCGGCTCTGCGTAAACCGGTTCATTCGGGTCAATGGTCTCGTATTCCGACTCGGCTTCCTCTCCAAAGGTTTCAAAGCCGTCGGGATTAGCCAATACACCTCCTTTCAGGCGTTCTTCCGCCTTTTCACGCTGTTCATCCGTAGGGTACACTTCTTCGTCCTTCGAGCGTTTGACCTTGGTTCGTTTTTTCTTCTTTTCTTTTTTGTCCCCATCTGTATTGGGCAAGATGTACTCATCAAAGTTATCCTCATAGGGGAGGTCTTGCGCTTGAAGCAGGTTGCTCTTGTTCATAGTGGACACTAGTAGCAAGCATGCCAGTAACAGCAATGAGAAAAAAGAAGAGGTATGGAGGAATTTGGAAATACGTGACAGGTGATTCATGATCACAATTTTATTTAAAATGTACAGGGAGACAAAAATGGGAGAGCTATTACCGAATAACGATCTCTTTGATGAAATCGTGTCCGATCTCTTTATTGAGTTTTTGTATCAATTTCTGCTCTGCATAGTGCAGTTCCTGCTTTAGCGGAGCG
Source organism: Bacteroidota bacterium (assembly GCA_020631675.1). Taxonomy (GTDB): domain Bacteria; phylum Bacteroidota; class Bacteroidia; order Chitinophagales; family UBA2359; genus JAHDGT01. The sequence goes on along the minus strand of JAHDGT010000084.1, from coordinate 10,028 downwards.
GAATTAAGCCAAAGGTATAAAGTGCCGTCTTTCACATAGAAGCTGCGAGTGGACTTCGCGATGCTGGGTCCCATCATGCTGTTCCACTTAGAGCGGAGGCGTGCTTCATCCAGCTGATCCCGCAAGCCATAGCGATTCACTAAACCATTAATGGCATCTTTGATCGTTTGTTCGTTGCGTTTGAATCTGGGCATGCTAAATGATAAAGTATGAATGAGCTGAGTATTGAGTGCTCTACAGCTCCAATTCGGTATCAGAAGGAATAGCCGTTGCGGTTCCTTCTACAATATGGAAGACGTTAAAATCTACTACAAAGTTACTAAAGATCCTTTGTAGGCGCTCTAACTGGGTGTCGGAGATGAATATTTGTCCGAAATCATCTTGCAAAACCAGCTCTGCCAATTTAGAAATCCGCTTTTGATCCAGCTTATCACAGAGGTCGTCTAACAGTAAGATGGGCTTTTTTCCTGTTCTTACTCTAATGTATTGGTAAAGTGCCAGTTTGAGTGCGATGATAAAAGATCGTTGCTGTCCTTGAGAGCCATATCGCTTCAAAGGCATTTGCTTGATCTTGAACTTTAGGTCATCGCGATGAATGCCGACAGTGGTACGTTGTAGCTGTCGGTCGCTACGCAAACTATCAGCCAGCAAACCAGCAAAAGGGCGTTCATGTAGGGGAGAGGCATATTGACAATCCACTACTTCGCTGCCATTGCTGATCAATTCATAAAAACGGCGTAGGATCGGTAGTAGTTCGTTGAGTGCGGCTTTTCTTTTTTCATAGATGGAAACCCCTAATGGGATCAGCTGGATATCGAAGGTTTCTAAAAGGGTAGCATCAAAAGTGCGGGACTCGAAAAATTGCTTGAGGGTCGCGTTGCGCTGCTGTAAGATTTTATTGTAGCGGATCAGGTCTTGCAGGTAGGTGGCGTCTAATTGACAGAGGGTATTGTCTAGTAATTTGCGACGATCCTCGCTAGCTGCTCGGATCAAGTTCGTATCATCAGGGGCGATCATGACCGTAGGCAGCAGACCGATATGTTCTGACAATTTAGGATAGGCAACTTGGTCTTTAGCGATTTCTTTCTTTCTACCGCCGCCTACTTTAACAGTGATGCGGCAATCCTGTAAATCCTCAGTAGCATTGGAGTCAGGAATAAGGAATTTGGCATCTAGGCGAAAGAATTTCTCGCCTGTTCTAATATTGTGGGTGTCGGAATTGTGGAAATAGCTCTTGCCACAACAGAGGTAATAGACCGCGTCCAGCAGATTGGTTTTACCACTGCCATTCACGCCCACCATCAAGTTCAGGCGAGGAGAGCAATTCAAGAACGAGTCTGTATAGTTCTTGTAATTTACCAGTTGTATGGCCTTCAAATGCACGGGGCGAAGGTAGTGTTTTTTATCCCTAGTTCGCGTTTTGTTCTTGCCAATTCGCCAAAGCCGCTTTATAGGTATCTATGGCGCGTTTGCGCGCAAAAGCATGTTCTACCATAGGCTCGGGATAAGCCTCTGTTCCATATTCCGTGACCCATTGTTTCACATAGAGCAATTGCGGGTCGAATTTCTTGAGCTGTGATGTAGGGTTGAATACTCTGAAATAAGGAGCCGCATCACATCCACTGCCCGAAGCCCACTGCCAGCCGCCATTATTAGCCGCTAGATCAAAATCTAATAGTTTTTGGGCGAAATATGCCTCGCCCCAACGCCAGTCGATCAATAAGTGCTTTGTTAAAAAACTGGCGACCACCATACGCACTCTGTTGTGCATAAAGCCCGTTGCGTTCAGTTCTCTCATACCCGCGTCCACCATAGGGTAGCCTGTTTTGCCTTGACACCATTTTTCAAAACCCTCAGGATCATTCCGCCACGGAATGCTATCGTATTTAGCCCGAAACGCCCGTTCCGCCACATGCGGGAAATGATATAGGATCTGGTGATAAAAGTCCCGCCAAGTCAATTCATTGAACCAAGAAAAGCTCTCTTTTTGAGCGATCAGAGCCATTTCACGAATGCTTATAGTGCCAAATCTGAAGTGTATGCCCAAACGTGAAGTACTGCGCTTTGAAGGGATATTTCTCTCTTCACCATATGCCAATAGCATCTGATGATCCAATTCAGGCTCAGGAATAGCAATGTGGTCAGCTCGCTCAAAACCCATGTCGGTTAAAGAGGGCATGGGTAAAGGTGCAGCCCTGAACAAGCTCCCGCTTTCCAGTACCGAAGGCAGTACCTCAGGAGGAGTCGCCTCAAAATGCGACCGCCACTTTTTCGCATAAGGTGTGTAGACCGTATAAGGCAAGCCATCATTTTTCACCACCTCACTTTTCTCAAAGACCACATGATCCTTATAGCCTTTGAACGGAATGCCTTTAGCACTTAAAAACTCATAAATTTCGCGATCGCGCTTTTGCGCATACGGCTCATAATCTCGATTGGTAAAAGCTGCTTTTACCTCATAATTTTCACACACCCATTCCCAAGCGGCTTTTGGTGTGCCATAATAAATTAAAATACTTGACCCATGCGCCTCAGCTTCCGCCTTCATCTGACTAAGCCTATCGTGCAAGAACTGCACCCTCGCATCTTTTTTATCTTCTAATCGGTCAAGGATATTGCGGTCGAAAATAAATAGTGGCAGTACCGGCAATTCACTTGCACAGGCATGATGCAAGGCAGTATTGTCCTGCCATCTTAGATCTCTTCGTAGCCAATGGATCGCAATGGGGGTATCAGATTTACTAGGCATTTATAGAATCATTTGATTTACTCGAAAACCTAACACCGTTGATGCATTTTTGTTTGGCTGCGTGCCCGCCTGCGGCAGGTCACCGGGCTATCCATTGCAATTCGGGGGCTGTTCGCTGCTTCGCTGGCAGGGCTAAAAATGGCTACCTCTGGGCCGCCTTTTTAGCCCGCCGCTCAGTGCGCTCCTTAGCCCCCTCATTTCCACTCCTATCCCTCGCAGGCGGTAGGGGCTGATTTTGAGTTTTGAATGTCTTAATTTTGAATGAATGTAAAATCATATGCTATGACTTTCCAAGCACCCGTCCCGATCCTCCGAATCTTTGATGAGACAAAAGCGAAAACTTTTTATGTTGATTACTTAGGTTTTACCATAGATTGGGAGCATCGTTTCGAGCCGAATTCGCCCTTGTATATGCAGCTGTCAAAAAGCAATTGTCAGATACATCTATCTGAACATCATGGCGATTGCTCGCCCGGCGGAGCAATTAGAATTGAATTACAAGAATTGGATGCTTACTTAGCATTGCTGGAATCTAAATCGTATCGTTTTTATAATCCCTCAATAGTTTTACAATCGTGGGGATTAAGAGAAATGAGTGTGACTGATCCATTTAGTAACAAGCTGATTTTTTATGCTAATCCTAATCCTAATCCTTAATGCGTATCTTTTCAGAAATACAAAGACATGAATGAAAATCTATACAGAGCAGCATTGATCTTTGTTGCCCTATTATTCACAGGTATCTTCATCTATTTGGTAATCTTGAATCTGATTCCCGAATTTGATGTGGTAGGAGCGGCTATGAGTGGCTTCGTCAACCCCTATTCTTCCGCCTACGCATGGGATGCGATTTGTTGTTGGATGGTGCTATTTCTATGGGTGATTTATGAATCCCCTAGAGTGAAAGGGGGATGGATCTGCCTCTTGTTGGGCTTGGTGCCTGGTGTAGCGGTGGGTTTCGCCTTATATCTGATCATGAGAACAAAGCAACTGGTTAAAGCATGACAACAATCGACATTTACCAAATAGATGCCTTTACAAATCATTTGTTCGGAGGGAACCCTGCTGCGGTTTGCCCCTTGAAAGAGTGGCTTCCGGATGAGTTGCTATTGAATATTGCCAAAGAGAATAATTTAGCTGAAACAGCCTATTTTGTCCAACAATCTGAAGATAGGTACCACCTGAGATGGTTCACACCAGAAATTGAAATCGACCTATGTGGTCATGCGACTTTAGCATCCGCATTCGTAATTTTCAATGAGTTGAATTTTAAAGGGGATGAAGTTCATTTCGATTCCATGAGTGGTCCATTAAGCGTGAAGAAAATAGGAGACCAACTGGAATTGAATTTCCCGTCCCGTCCACCAATACCTGCTGGTTTACCAGAAGGGATTCGCGATGGATTTAACTTAGCACCTCTTGAAGTATGGAAAGCGAGAGACTACGTACTTGTGTATGAAAACGAGGAGGACATTAAAGCTATTCGCCCTGATCTATCTGTATTGAATCAAGTCAATATGGATCCAGGGGGCATCATCGTAACGGCAAAATCGAGTAGGGAAGGAGTTGATTTTGTTTCCCGTTTTTTCACGCCACAAGCTGCTGTTTTTGAAGATCCTGTAACCGGATCGGCACATTGCACCTTAGTACCTTTCTGGGCCGAACGCCTAAACAAAAGCACTTTCCAAGCAGAGCAATTATCAGAACGCAGAGGAGAATTAAGCTGTGAACTGAAGGGGGAACGAGTAGCTATTAGAGGTAGTGTGGTGAAATATTTACAAGGAACGATAGCCATTAAGTAAGATATGTGAAGTGCTAGAGCTCCAGGACATCTTTCATACTATACACGCCTTTTTTATCTGCCAACCAAATTGCGGCTAAGATCGCACCTCTGGCGAAGCCTTCTCTACTGTGTGCCTCATGTTCAATGTAGATGCTATCTACTGCGGAGGAGTAGGTGATGCGGTGCGTGCCTTTCACATCATCTCTACGATGGCTTTTTATAGTTAGATCTCCTTCTTTTGTTTCAACTGTAACATCTGGATTCACCCATTGAGCATAGGCTTCATGATGCGTTATCAAATCATTTGCTAAGCTGATGGCAGTACCGCTGGGCGCATCTAATTTGGTGGTATGGTGCGTTTCCTCTAAGTGCGCTTGATAAGCTTGGCCATCCATTAATTTTGCTAAGTGGCTATTTAAAGCAAAGAAGAGATTCACCCCTATGCTAAAGTTAGAAGCGTAGAGAAAAGCACTGCTTTTTTCTTTGCATAGCGCAACGGCATCCTCATACTTTTCTAGCCAAGCGGTAGTACCTGAAGCTACGGGAACGCCAGCATTAATACAAGTTTTTATATTCTCGAATGCGGAATCGGGTGTGCTGAAATCAATAACGGTTTCCGCATTGCTGTTTCTTAATGCTTCGACTGATAATGGGTTTTCGCTATTGCCGATCAGTACGATTTCATGTTGGGCATAAGCTGGGTCATTCTCTATTAATGCTTGGATGGTTTTACCCATTTTCCCGTAGCCTGATAGTGCTATTTTCATGTTTAGATAGAAATTTCAGTACTGTACACTAATTCCTTAAGAGCCTGAACTCAAAAGTTAATCCTATTCTTCTTTGCCTTGATGCAAAGAAGCAAAAATCAAGACTGTTTTCATTTCTTAACGCCATTTAGTGCCAAAAAAGCTAAAATCCAGAAACTCGCCGACTGCGTCAGGCTCAGACAGCCTGGATTTCTTAACGCCTTTTTGACTCGAAATGACTAAAATGAAAAAGGTCGATTCTTTTTTTGATTAATGCCTTGAAATTTAGTTTATAGTGTATCAAGTCTGGTAAAACTCTAAGCCAATAAATCCTCATCATCGTAAAAGTCGGGATCTTCGGTAATGGACTTTGGCTTCTTTTCTGGCGCACTTGGCGCAGGTATGAAAGTCGGCTCTGGTGATGATACGGGTGCGGGTTCGAAAATGGTTTTAGCTTCGGGTACTTGTCGACCAAATACTACAAGTACTGCGAATAAGAAGGTGATACCGATCAAAAGACTGACAATGAAAGGCAAGTTGAAGGCCATGGCGCAATAGCTCAGAACAATACTGATCACAGCCACTGTAAGCGCATAGGGCAATTGTGTACGCACATGGTCAATATGGTTGCAATTACAAGCCAGAGAACTCAAAATCGTTGTGTCAGAAATAGGAGAGCAGTGGTCGCCAAAAACGGAACCAGCCAGAACGCTGGACGTACAGTTGAAGAAAATCGCCAAGCAGATATCTGGATCTAAGCCCGCCGATAGACTTACCTGCCATGCCGCTGGAAGAATGATCGGATAAAGTATAGCCATGGTACTCCAACTACTGCCCGTAGAAAAAGCGATCGCCCCTGCCAAAATGAAAGTGATCACTGGTAAAACGATCGGTGAGACATTACCATCTAACAAGCCAGTAAGGTAAGTAGCAGTATGTAAGTCTTGGGTGACTTTAGCCAGTGACCAAGCCAGTACCAAAATCACCATTGCTCCGATCATGGTCTTGATTCCACTCAAGAAGCTATCCATGGTTTCGCGTAAAGGTAGAATGCGCTGGGTCAGCGTAAGTGTCACTGCAACGATCACACCTAAGGTAGATGACCAGATCAAAGCCACATAAGAATTACTATTTCCAATGGTATTCCGCAAAGCATCCAAGCTACTGAACGCATTGCCTAATTTCTCGAATAAGCCAGCTCCTTCGCCACCAGTATGGATCATACCGATCAAGGTTGCCAATACTACAGTCAGAATAGGAATGACCGCATTGATGGCATAATGAGGCTTGTCTTTTACAGGTGTCAATTCATCTAAGTCAATCTCTTCCCCATCCGTTTCGTTGACGGGTTCGAATAGCTGTCCGGTAGTGCGGGCACGTCTTTCGGCCTTCAACATGGGCCCGTAATCACGACGGAAGATCACGATCATTAAAATAAAGATCAAAGTCAGAATAGGGTAGAAGGAGTATTGCAAAGAACTCAAGAAAATGGAGTAGCTATTGGTAACTGGGAAATCACCCATTTGTGCTAAAGCATCACCTATGTACCCCAGCTCCGCACCGATCCAAGTGGTGATCAAAGCGATCGCCGCAACGGGGGCTGCGGTACTATCAACGATGTAGGCCAGTTTTTCACGGCTTACTCTATAACGGTCGGTCAATGAGCGGGCAGTATTACCCACGATCAAGGTATTGGCGTAATCATCAAAAAAGATGGCGATACCCAAAAACCAAGTGACCAGTTGTGAACTTCTGGCGGATTTGGCGAACCGACTCAAGGAGTTCACCACGCCCGACATACCTCCATTCCGAGAGATGACCGCCACCATACCACCGATCAATAAGGAGAAGAGAATGACCGATAGGTGGTCGGCATCATTCAATGCCCCTAAAACGAACTTGTCCACACTGCCCAATAAACTGGAAAAGAAGCCTTGGAAACTCCAGTCGCCCAACAAGAAAGCACCTGCCCAGATTCCTAAGAATAAAGAAGCGACCACTTCTCGAAAAACCAAAGCCAATATAATAGCGATCAGAGGCGGCAGTAAAGACGTCCATAGTGGCAGATTCGAGCTTTTCACTTGTCCGCTTTCGGTTTGTTTGAAGCGATTAAAGCTGATCGCATCATCATGCTTTAGAAAGACCGTCTTAGGCATTTCCTCTAATTCCAATGAGGCGATACCATCTTTGAAATTCAGCGTCTTACTTTCGCTGTCCACTGTAAAGTCGTAATCGCCGTTTACCAGTGTGTTCAGCGTACCTAATTTATCATCAATTGCTTTGACTTCTAATTGGTATTTATCGCCTTTGGCTAACATATTGGTTTCTACGGCATGGATCTCATACCTGCGCTTTTCTTCCTCAAACTTTTGAACCAAGGTGTCAATAGTCGTTTGTATAGAGTCCGCTAGATCCAAGGTGTCCGTAGCGGTGGTTTTCACCAAGCTGTCCTGCGCAACTAGTGTGGTGGGCGTAGTAGTAGCGAAAACCCATAGAAAGAGAAGAGAAAAACAATATCGCATAATGGCCGGCGTATGGGGGATATGAAACAAACCCGACAACAAAATAGAAAGCTTATATACTATCTTTGGTCGGTGGACGTAGAGAAATCCACATCCAGTTTTCAAGATAGGAAAAAATTAATCTTCATGTCATCATTCGGTCAAGGTATCCGTTTGCTATTTCTTATAGCTTGTCTACACGGCTGTTTTCAACTTGTTCAAGCTCAAACGCCGGTCTCAAAAACGGATGTGCCTGTTTATAGGGGAACGCATGAGTTATTGATGCCCTGGGCGGGTGGGTTGAACAATCCGCAATTTTCAAAAGGAGATTTGAATAATGACGGTTTAGAAGACCTGTTTATATTCGATAAATCCGGCTATCGGCCCATTACGCTGATCAATACAGGTGGGGAAGGCGACGTGAGCTACCAGCATATGCCTGAGTATGTGGCGAATTTCCCGCTTGGCTTAGAAGAGTGGGCTTTGCTGGTGGAGTACAATTGTGATGGCATAGCCGATCTATTCACCAGTGATGGGGTAGACAATATCCGTGTTTACAACGGATATTTCGATGAAGAGGATCAGTTGAAATTCAATTTGGCGTACGAAAGTTTAAGCTATTTGAATGAAGCAGGGGAAATGCAGGAGATTTATGTTTCCGGTAAAGACATTCCTGTTTTAGACGACATGAATGGGGATGGGGATCTGGACATTGTGAGTTTTCCCGCATCTGGTGGTTATGTTTGGTATTATGAAAACCAGCAAGTGGAGAATGGGGAAGAATGCGGCACTATGAGTTTGGCGATCAGTACCAAATGCTGGGGCGAGTTTTATGAAAGTGGGATCAATACCTCGCTGGACCTGGAAAGCTGCGAAGAAGAAGGATTAGCCCCTGAATTAGTAGAAGATCCGGCTCGTAACCCAAGACACCCAGGCTCTACGCTAATGGCTTTTGATCAAGACGGGGATGGCGATAAAGAGTTGGTGATCGGCGATCTGAATTTTGATCATTTAGTGTACGCTTTTAATGGCGGTTCGGCTGATTATGCCTTGGTGACCGAACAGGACACCCTTTTCCCTTTCTATTCGGTATCTACGCAATTGCGGACTTTCCCTGCGCCTTTTTATTTTGATGTGAACAATGATGGGGATAAAGATTTGGTGGTAGCTCCTAATGCGCCTGCTCAATCTCAACACTTTGAATGTGTATGGTACTATGAAAATGTAGGTTCTGAGGAAGAGGTTCTTTTCAGTTTTGTGAAGGATACCCTTTTTGTAGAGGAAACAATAGATGTGAATCGCATTTCACACCCTGCCTTTTTTGATCATAATGGCGACGGATTATTAGACATTATCGTAGGTAATCATGGTTATATGCTGGAAGATGGGGAGTTCAGAGCGAGCTTGGCACTTTATGAAAATGTAGGTACAGCTAGCGAGCCTGCCTTTAGTTTTGTTACTCGCGATTATATGCAGGTACAAGAGCAATTCGCGATCGAGCGATTAGCCCTTCGTCCGACTTTCGGTGACCTGGATGGGGATGGCGATCAGGATATGATGCTGGGTGATAAAGACGGTTATCTGCATGTGTTCTATAACGAGCCAGTTGACGGGGTGGCGAACTTCGTTTTACCGCCCTTTGGCGGCGAACAATACCAAGCGATCGACATCTATCAGAATACTTGTCCGCAATTAGTGGATGTGGATAAAGATGGCTTGGTGGATCTGATCGTGGGGCATCATAATGGCGGTTTGGAGTTCTGGCGCAATGTTGGGACAGCTGAGTCTGCCGATTTTGAATATGTGGCTCCTGACTGTGGTTTGCCCTATTGCTCATGGGGCGCGGTGGATGTACGTACCGAAGGTTCGTTCAATGGTTATGCGGTTCCCAGCTTAGTAGACTGGGGGGATAGTTGGCGTTTAGTAGTGGGTAATGAAAAAGGTGCTTTGTTCCTATACGATGCCATAGAAGCGAATACGGATAATGGCACTTTCAATCTGCTGCAAGAAAATTGGGCATATAGTATAGGTAGAGAAAGATCCAGCCCTGCTTTCGCGGATGTGGATAATGACGGCTTATTGGATATGCTGGTAGGTAATTATAGAGGAGGCTTAGAGTGGTTCGAACTGGATTACCCGAGTGGGCAGGAGACGCTTGCGAATAATACGTTTGAGTACCGCTTGGCAAGAAGGAATACGAGTTATCAATTGAGTTTTGCTTCAGCCTTGACTTCTGACTTGGATGTTGC
>JAHDGT010000593.1 GCA_020631675.1 Bacteroidota bacterium | reverse complement strand
CAGGCACTCACGCCCCATCTATCCCATTTAGTACCACTCCTATCCCTCGCACGGGGAAAATTTTGAATACATCCTCTAACATCAATTCGCTTTTTCTGATTTTCACCACTTATAAGCTGTTTTTTACCAGTCTCTAAGTCGATTTTACGGCAATATTTGTGATCATTGAAATTGCTTTACTTTTTCACAAAATTGCTGAACACACTAGTGGTATTTGCCATTAGGTAAGGTCATCCGCTTGGGTGGCCTTTTTTATGGCTTAAAACATGCAACTGACCAGCTTGAATACACTACAAACTAAATAATTTGATTTTTTTTGATACGGATTCATATGGATGCCCTATTTCCATTGCCGCGCGCGAGGGATAGGAATGGAAATGAGGGGGCTAAGGAGCGCCCTGAGCGGCGGCATAAAAAGGCGGCCCAGAGGTAGCCATTTTTATGCCTGCCAGCGAAGCAGCGAACAGCCCCCGAATTGCAATGGATAGCCCGGTGGACGCAGTTGAATGCTGCGCATTCGAGACGTAAGACATAAGACTCAAGACATAAGACTTTCGTTCCGTGTGCCGATTTGCTTTCCGTAAACGGAAAGCAGTATTTTATTGCGGGCACGCGCCCTATAGAAGGCTATATGACTTTTTGATTTTTGAATGATTCATTAGTATTTTTAGATATTTCTTTAAAACCGCCAAAACCCTCGGTTTCATGCCTACTACTACTTTGATCATTGTAGTCGCCATTATCCTTTTTCTCTTGCTGGCTTTAGTTGGTTTTTTCTGGAATCAAAGTCAAAGTCAAAGCCAAAACCAACAGATCAATGATTCTTCCGCAGACCCTCTTGATGCCCCTACAGCTGATGCGGAACCAGAATTAGACTTAGACTTAGAACCAGAACCGGCACCTGCCCCCGTTCCTGAACTGGAGGATGACAGCTTTGAAGCGGATACCGTTGCCAATACGCCGGCTGATAGAAGTGCCTTCGGCAATAATGATATGGACGGGAATTTTGTCAGCATTGATACCTTTTTTGGTACCGATCGCAAAGACACCAATAGTCACAAAGCCTATGAGCGTTTCAGTGGCGAGCGTGGGGAGGGTATCAGTTATGGCATTTGTAAAGTGAGTATTCCGAAACAGCATCAGGTAGGCGAGGTGGAGCGCCCGCTTTGGGGCTTACGTTATTTAGAGAATGAGAAAAAGCATGTGCTACTGCGTTCCATCAATAGCCTTTCTGCTACTGATTTTTTCGCTGAGCTACGCATTAGAATGCTTGGTCAACTTAGCAGTGCTTTGGTATTCGTGCATGGCTATAATGTGAGTTTTGAGGCGGCCGCCATGCGTACCGCGCAAATGGCCTACGACCTCAAATTCAACGGGCTGCCCTGCTTCTACAGCTGGCCCTCTGATGGCAGGCTCACCAGCTACAATAAAGACGAGGCGGACATCAAATGGACGGAACCGAATATGTACCGCTTCTTGGTGGATTTCTTTGAAAAAAGTAGCGTTGATCAGGTCTATCTGATCGGGCACAGCATGGGTACCCGCGCCTTGAGTCGGGTAGTGGGTAAGCTGCTCAATGAGCACCCGCAATACAAAGATCGCCTACAAGAAGTCATACTGGCCGCACCGGATATTGACGCGGATATTTTCAAGCGCGACATCGCCCCTGTGATCACTAATGCCGGGCAGACCATCACCCTCTATACTTCTAATAACGACCTTCCTTTAGTAGCCTCCGCCAAAATACACGGGCAGTCTCGTGCGGGTTTCGCGGGTAAAAACATGGTGGTACAAAAAGGCATAGAAACCATAGATGCCTCCACTGCGGGTGAGGATCTACTGAAACATTCTTATGTGGGCGACAGTCGCTCTATTCTGAGTGACCTTTACTACTTGCTGAGGGGGCTGCGCCCTGATGAACGCTTTGATCTGGCCAAGCGCAAGCATGATAGTGGTGGGGAGTATTGGGAGGTGAGGGGGTAGGCTCTTGCACTGACCTCTTGACTGCCAGTCAAACGCTCAGTGCATACC
>JAHDGT010000083.1 GCA_020631675.1 Bacteroidota bacterium | reverse complement strand
GAACGGATAGCCCGGTACCCGCAGTAAAAGCTTGCGCTTTTTGAGACCCGAGATGTGAGACTCGAGACATGAGAATTATCTGCTGTGCGGCGATCTTATTTAGAGTGATCAGCGCAGGCATTTATTGCGGGTATGCGCCCTCTACATAATGATGAATCAATCAATTCAAAAGGGAGGAAAGGCGCAGGCAAGCAGCGCCGCTACAATGATTTGCTTTCGAATGTCTGAATTTTGAATTTTGATAGAAATTTCTGTTAATGCATTTCTTATCTTTGCGCTCTATTTAAATTTTCATTACTGAAAGCGAAGCGCAATGCCTTACGTATTTACTTCGGAGTCCGTTTCTGAGGGACATCCAGATAAAGTGGCGGATCAGATTTCTGATGCGATCTTAGACGAATTTTTACGCCAGGATCCTGAGTCGAAAGTGGCTTGTGAGACATTGGTGACCACGGGTTTGGTGGTGATCAGCGGCGAGGTGAAAAGCAGTGCTTATGTGGATGTGCAGAAAGTGGCGCGCCGTGTAATTGACCGCATTGGCTACAATAAGAGTGAGTATCAGTTTGATGCGGCGAGTTGTGGTATCATCTCGGCATTGCACGAGCAATCGGCGGATATTAACCGTGGGGTAGAGCGTGCGTCTGATGATGATCAGGGTGCTGGTGATCAGGGTATGATGTTCGGCTATGCGACCAACGAGACGGACAATTACATGCCTTTGGCTTTGGATCTATCGCACAGATTGTTACAAGAGCTGGCGGCGATCAGAAGAGAAGGGGAGGTGATGACTTATTTGCGTCCGGATTCTAAATCGCAAGTAACGGTAGAGTATGGCGATGATGATCAGCCTTTGCGAGTAGATACGATCGTGATCTCTACGCAGCATGATGAGTTCGTTCTGGCGGGCGAGGGCAAAGACCAAGCGGCCGCGGATGCTGAAATGCAGCAGCAAATTCATGATGATGTAGTAGCACATTTAGTGCCTCGTGTGAAGGCGCAATTACCCGCTCGTGTACAGGCTTTGTTCGGTGAAGACATTCGCTATTTGGTGAACCCTACGGGTAAGTTCGTGATCGGTGGCCCGCATGGTGATACAGGCTTAACGGGTCGTAAGATCATTGTGGATACTTATGGTGGTAAGGGCGCGCACGGTGGTGGTGCTTTTAGCGGTAAGGATTCTTCTAAGGTGGATCGCTCGGCGGCTTATGCTACGCGTCACATCGCTAAGAATATGGTAGCGGCTGGTTTAGCGGATCAGGTATTGGTACAAGTGGCTTATGCGATCGGTGTAGCGGAACCTGTTGGGGTTTATGTGAACACTTATGGTACGGCTAAAGTAGAGCTGAATGATGCGCAGATCGGTGCGAAAGTGAAGGAGGTATTCGACATGCGCCCAAGTGCGATCGTTCGCAGACTAAAATTGAAGTCGCCTATCTTCGAATCTTCAGCGGCTTACGGACATATGGGTCGAACGCCTGAAACCAAAGATGGTTTAGAGTTCTTTGCTTGGGAGAAGCTGGATCATGTAGATGCCTTGAAAGCGGCTTTTGGGATGTGATTTTTTATTAGACACGAGATTTGAGACTCGAGACATGAGACCAGAGTGGTCTGTCTTACCAAATAAAAACCCCTTTGTACGACATTGTTGTGCAAAGGGGTTTTTGTATTAATAAATGCCCATTCAAGTAGCCACGAAGAAAGAAGAGCACGAAGTTTCACGAAGATTTGGTTTAGCGAATGTGGCTAAAGTGGTTCAGTTAGAAGAAAACAGCTTTGTGTTTCTTAGTGTACTTCGTTCTTTGTGGTCAGCAAATTTTATCAATTACGACTTCTTGAAAACCATTGTATAAGTGGCTCCTTTCCTAAAGGTAGAGCTGAGTATATCCACGCCAATAAATAGCGGGAAACTGAGTTTAAAGAAAGCATCTTGTAAACGCAAATTCCATTTAGAGCGGCCTTCCATATAGGGCTGATTGCCTTTGAGGTATTCGTAGAGTACTTCCCGATCTTTAGAAAAACGATTTAAGATACTTTGCTGAAAGCCGAAGGGATTGTACTCGGTATTAAAATGCGACTCTTTGAGTAATTGGAAACCAGCTACTGATAATTGATCTACACAGTCTTGTGGCGAGAACAGAAATAAATGACGAGGGGGATCCCAGTGCAGCCATTCGCCTTTGAAAAGGTTCGCCTGAAAACTGCCCGCATTAGGGAGATATAAGACCAAAATACCACCAGGTTTTAGCAGTTGATGGGCGATTTTCAATATTTCTTTGGGGTTGGGTAGGTGTTCGAAGACATGCACCATAGTAATGGCATGAAAATGCTGTGTGGGGAAATCATCCACTTGTAGCGGGCCGATCTTTAGTCGATCCCCCAATAGCTTTTCCGCTCTTTGGGCTTGTTTGCCGGGAAGCTCTACCCCATAGCCTTTAATGTAGGGGCTTTCTCTTTGCAGGTAATCTAAAAAACGTCCATTGCCACAGCCAATGTCGAGTATGCGTACTTCTTGTTGGGCACTGGGCTGCGGGAGGTGTTTGGTAATGGCTTTAGCTCTACGCCCTCTAAAGAAATCAACTACTTTTTCTACTATGGGGTTGAATTTGCTTTCTCCTTCCCCGTAGTAGTCGTCTTGATAAGCAACGGACAATTGATCTGGCGTAGGGTGGGGGGCTAAGAAGTAAGCACGGCAATCTGAACACTGCCTGATGTGGTAGGGGGTGTGTAAGGTATCGTAGGTTTTATATTGAAAACTACTGTTCGTGGATCGGCAGTAGTTGCAAGTGTATTTCATAATCAATGAGTCAATTTGAAAATGAGTCAATTTGATAATTATGAACGTTAAACTACCGGTAACGATTATATTTTCAAATTAGCACATTGGCAAAAAAAGTCCCAAAGGGACGGTATACCACAGCGATGGACGTGAGTCCATCGGACATACATCGGCACATTAGTCCCGCTCCCTCATCCAATCCAACAACTCATTAAAGGTATGTTGGATATTGCTTCGTGCTTCACCTTCCAAGCCTTTGCTGTCTAAGCGTTTTTCAAATACTTCTTGCACACTCAGGTCTTCTAAGTTTTTATTTTGCGCTAGCTGTTCGTTAAGCGATTGCGCTTGTTGGAGGTATTCCAACCTTACGGCTAGTATCTCAAGTGCTTTACCTGCTGCCCAATTTCTCACATCGGCATCTAAGCTGGGGTGGTAGCGGTCTACTTGAACGATGATCTCTGCCCAAGTGGTGAGTTGGCCATCGCTTAAGGTATCCGGAAAGCTGAGTAGTAGCTGTTTCACTTTCTCCACATCTCCTTTGATGCGTTTAAGTTGTCGGTAGCAAGGTACTTGATGTGGGGTGATCGTAGCCAATTGCCCATCTTCAAAATTGACGATCAGCACTTGCTTTTTATCCTTCCGTTCGCTAAAGCTCAGTGGTATGGGAGAACCGCTGTAGCGAATGTGTTCTTTCTTACCCACAACTTGCGGTTTGTGGATGTGCCCCAAAGCCACATAGTCCAGATCAGCAGGAAAGCTATCGGCAGTGACATTTCCAAGGTTACCGATGTGGATTTCCCTTTCGCTATCTGAGGGACTAACACCAGCGGCGAAAAGATGTCCGGTGCAAAGAATAGGCAGTCCTTTTTCCTTGTAGGGGAGGAGGAGTTCGGTGATGGCTTCATAGTGTGCTTTGATACCCGCTTTGATGCGTGCTACCCGTTCTGAATTTTCTTCACCCGCTACTGCATTTCTAATGTCTCTGTCTCGTAAAAAGGGAACAGCGCCAACAGCACCGATAACAGCATCTTCACTACTGTAAACAGGAATGATCTGCTTATTGAGGTCTTCAAATACACTGCCCACTACTTGTATGTTCAAGGCTTGTAAGAGGGTACGCGGTGCTTCTAAAGTGCTTGGAGAGTCGTGATTACCGCCCGTGATGATGATGTTTTTACAAAGTCCTTGACATTTTACCAAGAAGTTGTAGTATAAGGATTGTGCTTTGCTGGGCGGACTGCCCGTATCAAAAATATCACCTGCTACGATCAGGGCATCGGGGCGTTCTTGCTCCATGAGCAATAATAACCAGTTCAGAAAAGCTTGATGCTCTTCTTGTCGGGATCGATCGCAAAAGCGTTGTCCTAAATGCCAGTCTGCGGTGTGGAGGATTTTCATGGGGAGGTATATCAAGAACCTAAAGCCATCCGCTGCCGTAAAGCCTCATAAAGCACAATACCCGAAGCAACAGAAACATTATAAGAATCCACTTTACCCGACATCGGTATACGGAAAGCTTGGTTGGCGGCCTCCAAATATTTAGGCGACACGCCTTTATCTTCCGAACCCATAATGATCGCAGTGGGTATAGTGAGGTCGAGTTCCTGTACCGGTAGGCTCTCATCTAAGGTACTGGCTACCACTTGCAGACCATTGCTCTGTAAATACTCAATGCTATCGATCAAAAAGCGAACCTTGCAAACGGGAATATCATTAAGCGCACCAGCAGATGTTTTAATGGCTTCCGCATTGATGGCAGCACTACCTTTAGCGGGTACGATGATGCCGTGTGCCCCTCCGCAAGCAGCAGAGCGAGCGATTGAACCGAAATTGCGCACATCAGTCACTTGATCCAAAATCAGAAACAAAGGTGGCTCACCTGACTCATAGGCAGAAGATAAAACATCCTCTACGCTATAATAAGGGATCAAAGAAGCGAATGCGACGACTCCTTGATGGTTATTTCTGCACAGTTTATTCAGTTTCTGTACAGGCACATATTGCGTCGGTATCTCGAACTGATTACTGAGATGGACGATTTCTTGCCAAGTCTCATCCCCACTATGTCCTTTGCGCTGTAGGAAAAGTTTGTCAATACTTTTGCCGCTTCGTATAGCTTCTAAAACGGGATGTTTGCCGTAGATGAGCTGATCTTTCTGTGTGGCGAACTCGCTCTTTGCTTGCCTGTCTCCTTGTCCACGCCTAGCGGAATGGCGGTCATTATATCCTGCCATATGCTATGCCTTGCTTGCTTCTTGATTAGATTTATCTTGTAAAAACTGGAGTGCATCTTCAGCAGATATACGAGGTGCTTCCTCCATAGGTACATGCCCCACACCCGGATAGGAAATGAGTTGGGCATTAGGAATGTCTTCCTTAAAACGGTGTGCCATGTCCATACCGAACCAACGGTCAGACTCGCCCCACAAGATAAGGGTAGGCGCTTGTACACGGTAAATGAGGTGGGTGTTCTCCCAGAAATTGGTAGCCAAGCACTTCACGAAAGACTTACTATTGCCTTTCAATAAGGTCAGTTGGTAATAGTGTTCTACCAGCTCATTGGTCACTTTGCTATGATCCACGTAGATTTCACGCATGGTCTGACGAACGATGGATCTTGATTTTGCCACTCCCGATAATTTGCTCAAAAGTGGGTTTCGCGCCATATTCAATACGACAGAATTCAGCTTTTGAGGCATATAACCTGCTGCGTCTATCAAAATGATTTTTTCTAACATTTCTGGATAATGGATCGCGAAACCCCAAGTGATCCAGCCACCCAAAGAATTTCCAGCCATATGGCAACTGTCAATGCCTAAGGCGGTTAGAAAGTTAGCCATGAAGTTGCTATAAGCACGCTGGCTATAATCCATGCCGGGTTTAGGTCCGGTCAATCCGAAACCGGGTAAATCCAAAGAAATGATACGGTAGTGAGCAGATAAACGTTCTACCCATGCTTCCCATGTGTGTAAAGAAGAGCCGATACCGTGTACAAGTACTAATGTTTCTTCTCCTCTTCCTTGATCACGATAGTGTACTTGGTAGCCGTCCACTTCGATGAAGCGAGAATATTCGTTGACGAATAAATGCTCTTTCTGCTCTCTGGAAGTCTCTCTGCTGGTCTGTCGAAGTACCAAACCACCTAAAGCGGCAATGGCAGCTACGATTCCGAATGTTGCTCTACGCATAGGTATATGTAATGTCGTATATATTTGTTGTGGGGGAACACAGAAAATGAAAGAACGCTTTCCATTAACTTTGTGTTTATGAGTTAGCGCGATACTACCTCATAAACACAAAGTTAATAAAACGATAATCGCTTCGCATACCGATAGGATATGAAAAATCAATTGAACGATAGTCTTGGAGATTTTTCCGCTAAGGAGAGTCACTTGCTTTGGCCCGCTTTGTTTGATAATGCGGAGCGGCATGTTAAAGTAGCTAAGATATTGGCAGAAGAAAAGCAGTACGGAGCGGCGAACGCCCATTTGACCATGGCTGCGGAAGAGTACATCCGTGCCATGAACGCTTATTGTGTTGGATGGGGCGTACCTGCGGATCAAATGCGAGAGCTGACTCGTTTTTTCGCTGATGCGGAGGGTGGCTATACCGTATCACCGATGGTGATCGTAGCGGGCGTATACCTACGCTCGCTCTATCAGTTTTTTGATGCTTTTGTGAAAGATAAATTGGTGTTTGATATTTTAGCATTGCCTAAACTGATCGATCAGCATTTGAATCCCATTGCCTTGATGCGGAAATCCGCCTCATATTCGGAATGGTGGGCAGTGGCTAAAAAATCGAAGGAAAGAGGACTGTACGTGACTTATGATGTAGAGTTAACAAGTCCGGCGGATGTACAGAAGAGCGACTATAAGTTGTCAAGAGCGATCGTTAAAGAGCTAAAAGAAGATTGTCTGTCGACTATCGAATTAACTCAACGTATTCCTGAAAAGCAGCGAAAGTTATTTTTTAAATGGGTACAGAAATATTTAGAACCTTTACTAAAAAGGATGGAGAAGCTAACTAAAACAGTACGTTCATTGACGAGACGGAAATAGTTACCTCTTTTCTTTCTTCCACAATTTCAATCCTATTCCCCCTCCAACATTTTTAAAAGATAGGGCGACTAACAAAGCATGTATAGGGGATCTACTTTTGTAGCTATACAATTGCTCAGGGCTACCTATGAAAGTCAACTCATCTAAGCTACAGTATTGATAAGTCAAACCCTGTCCATTTAAACTTGTACAGTAATTAAGATCGTTACAAGTTTTTTTTAACTGGAAATGTGCTGAATAATCAGCTAAGGCTTCAGCAACGGTGCACACATCATAATCACCACCGGAAAAAGAATAAGGCGTGCCTCTAAAAGAACGAAGTACACGATCGGGGATATTCACCTTATCCGATTCATTTACTTGAAATACCCCTTCTTGTCCATTGCCCATGATTTCCCAAGTCGTGCTACAAGTAGCCGTACCTATTTCTAAGCGTCTATTCAAAAAGAAAAGAAAGCGATCCCCTTTTGTTACTTCCAACTCAGAGATCTGCTTATGCTTAAGCACAACAGTTAGGAGGCTACTAGATTCGATTTCGGGGTTTTGATTGTTAGGACTGGATAAGGACTCAATACAACGAACACGCAAAGATGTTCGTGCTTCATCTATTGATTCAATAGAGCCCAGAATAGCTAAGCCGCAATTGGCCGCTAACAAGTGAAACTGTAACAATTGTTGATGGTCGTAATTGCCAATGGTTTCATTTGATTTAAAAACATTCTTTTTGACGATGGTAAAACTATTGGCAGGGAGGTATAGCAGAAATACCACCAATATGATACAAAGCCGCTTATGTAAAGCTCGCTCCTTTGTTTTACTCTTATTAGATTTAATCAGCAACATTGACCATAGGACGAATAAAAATACCCAAAGCGTTGCCTAAAGAAATTATTACCTTCCTTCTAAAACGATATTGTGTACACCAACATGTTTCGCATTGGCTCTGAGAAAGTCGGCAACATTTAATTTTTCATTACCGCTGTAAGCATCAAAATTATTGGCTTCCTCCACTCGGAAAGAAGGACGATGTGGCGGATTGTCTTTCACCTCTCCGTCAACCAATAGCATCATATCACCCGCCCAAACAACAGAAGCATTACCAGGCGTGAACGCATAATAATGTAAGTCGAAGCGATTGCCTCCTTCAGCAGTATTTTTATTCATATCAGGTAAAACAGGAAGTCTTTCGCCAGGAGGGATGTTGAACCAACCTTCAGTAACCCACATAGGAGATTTTCCGGGTAATTGATGTTGATAGGCGATACACAAGATAATATTGGTGCTTGTTCTATTGTCGCAAAAAACCTGGGCTTTCAAGCCACTGCTGAAAAATAGAAACAAGAGTCCTGTTAATAAAATTGTAAAGAAGGAAGCTTTCATAGGTGTGGTGCTAAAGAGGTGGTTTAAAGTAAGGGATAGGAATATATGTTGGATTATGGCATTAAGCGATAAACCATATGGCGAAATTAGCTGCTATATATAGCATTGTCAAGGGCTACACTATAGCGAGCAGAACAAAAAAGCCCTTATCCGTTGTCTCTTAATAACGGATAAGGGCTTGGTTTTGATCTTTTTAAGCTACCTCTAATTAAGCTTCTGTATTATCATTATTTTCTGAATCCGCTACTGGAGGAGCGTCAGCAGTAGAGCTATCCGCCGTCTCTAATGCCGCATCACCTTCTCCTTCAGCGGGTGCTTCTGCCTCCGCGTTGGCTTTTGCCGCTGTCTGGTTCAACATGTGAATCTGCTTGCGCAAATCATCCGCATCTCTGCGCAACTTAGCGATTTTAGATTCCACCTCTTTGCGAATCGGGTGATCCGGGTTTTTGAAGAAACCAAGATTATTCTCGTATTGCGCAATGTCTTCTTTAATGCGATCCAATTTTCTGTTGATACCGGTCTTTTCCCGCTTGATCGCATCGTCAGCACCTTCCACACTATTCGATAACTCATTGATGCGACTTTGGAAGCGCATCGTGCGCAACTCCTCACGATTCACTTTTAACTGATCGTACTTAGAATCCAAAGCAGTTTTATAAGCCTCGTAAATACGATCTTTATCCTTCAAAGGAACAAAACCTATAGCAGCAAAAGCCTCAGAAAACTTCTTCAAAGATTCGAAGTCCGTAGGAACATCTTCGGTAAGTTCAAAAGCTTCGATTTCTTTGATCAGTGCTTCTTTAGCGCTTAAGTTTTCCTCTTGCTGTGCATCCTTATCTGCGAAGAAAGCTTTTTTACCTTCAAAAAACGCATCACAAGCCCCTCTGAAACGCTCCCATAATTTATTCTCCACACCGCGCTGAGCCGGTCCCACACCTTTCCACTCTTTCTGTAAGCCGATCAAAAGATCAGTCGTGCGCTTCCATTCCGTACTATCTTTTACCGCTTCCGCCTTTTGAATCAAGCTTTCTTTTAGGATTCTGTTGTCCTCGCGCTTCGAATCTAAGCCGTCGTAAAAACCGCGCTTGTTCTGGAAAAACACATCACAAGCATTGCGGAACACATTCCAAACCTCCTCATTATTGTCAGAGTAACCGATCTTCTTCCATTGCTCTTGCAATGCGATCACCTCATTTCGATTGCCAATCTTGCGGACGTTCATAGGTCTCTGCTGCTATTGCGTGTGCAGACTCACATAAAGTGATTTTCTGCTTTAAATTATCACGGTGCTCATCCTTACGCTCGTCATAATAAGCATTGATCTTAGCATACACTTGGTCGCCAGCGGCTTTATAACGTTCGTACAATTCGTCTTTTATCTCCCAAGCCACATTACCGATTTTACGCCATTCTGCTTGAATGCGCTTGATCTGAGATTCCAACTCTTTCACAGAGTCTTCTGGAACCAATGCTTCTATACGAGAGATCAAATCGTTCTTCGCATCCAAATTCCTGCGCTGATCCTCCGCCTGCATATCGCGTAAGATCTTGCGCTCATGGAAAAACTTGTCTGACAAGAATCCAAAATCAGCACGTACCTCAGCTGCTTTGTCATGCGAAACCTTACCGATCTGATTCCAACGCTCTTGAATACCTTTAAAAGTTTCAAAAGCCTGACCAGATTGATCTTTAGATTCAACCAGCGTTCGCAACTCTTCTACGATCTCACGCTGAGATTTCAGTTTCAGCGCATTTTCTTCCGCTCTTTTTCTGGCTTCTTCAGCGCGCCTGGCCGCTCGCTCCGCTTTGAATTGCTGATATTCCTCTTTCTTTTGCCCGTAGGTGTCCATCAAAGCATCAAAGCGTTGGTCGAACTCATCTTTAGGCGCAACGAAATCATCTGCTTCATTACCATCGGCAACGAATTTATCCAGCAACTCGCGCTCCACGCCTTGAACAGCCTTGCGGAACTCACGAGCAATATCTCCAATTTGTGATTGTATATCTTTAAAGTCTTCCGAATTCAATAACTCTTCCAACTTAGCAACGATCGCATCTTTCATGACAACACAGTCTTAATTGACAATAACTAATGTAAAACCAACTAAGGTCTTACCAACAAAAATCGAGGTTGAAAATAAAAAACAACTATTCTGAGAATGCCTCTCATTCCACAGAGCCAACAAAATTAGGAAAAACCAACTGATTCCCACAGCTAAATTAAATTGTGTGCTTGTTGTTTTCTGAATTATCCCCTAATAATCGCTAGCTGGGCGCATCCACGCAATAAAGCCTTGCGCTTAAAACAGCTTTGAAAATCGGCATTCTGCACGAAATATATAGTCTCGGGTCTCGGGTCTCGGGTCTCGAGTCTGAAAAGGCGCAAGCCTTAACTGCGTGGTCGGGCTATCCGTTCTTATTAAATGCGCTGCCTGTCGGTTCGTAGCTGCCTATTGCGGTGGCTACCTCTGGGCCGCCCCCGCAATAGGCGCACTCACACGCCATTCAGCACATTTAATACCACTGCTATCCCTTGCGCGCGAACCCCCTTGATTTTCTTTAGCATAGCACCACTCTCCACGGATTTAACAAAAAAAAACACGCCCGTTTCGGGAAAAAACACCCCTTCGCACTATTACTCAAGCAAAGAGACAATGCTCGATAGACACCCACTCAGCTAGTTTAAAGTTTTTTCATCTGACAACATGAAGTGCTATCAAATGTCTCTCACGCTATTCAGGCCTGGCGTGCGATCCTATTTTTCATAACCCATAAAATTCAGACTCCCATGTCTACATTAACAATTCATGGAAACAGCCTACAAAGGCTGTTAAAGGCAGTGCTGTGCCTTTTGATCAGCACAACAACAATTTTCGCTCAATACAGCGGTATAGACTCGCTCACCCAAGAACAGTTGGATTCGATCATTAATGCGGATCAATCTGATTTCTGTGATGTCTACCACGCCAATGAAGTACCCCTCAGCCAAATAGAATCTTGTGTATATGGTGGTGGTGCTTTTTTTAATGGCGACTGTATGCGCTATATCCGTCTGGGTATTCACTTTCCGCTATTAGAGGAGGGCACTGTCTGGGCACCATCAAGTTTTGGTTTCATTGATGAAGCACCTGGCAACTTAACAGAATGCTATAATCCGGATCTCGTCGCACTTCCCGAAAGCTATAATGGTTATCAGTATGCGGAAGCATTGGTGGATCAACTTAACCACACCATGGCCAATAATGCGCCCCGTAATATGTGCAATGGCTGGTTGTTTTGTTCCGAGCTGGACCATATGGGAGAACCTAACCCCAATTATACGCCTGACCATCCTAGCTGTATAGAATGGGCAGGTGCCGATGAATTTGATATACTGAAATCGCTTACACCCAGTGAAACAGGTATACGCTTCTTACTCAATGAAGTGAGTTTCATTGAAGATAATGATCTGTATATGCGTTATACAAAAAGCATGGTGAAAAATGCGGTTTGGGAAGGTGCGAATAGACCCCACCAAATTGATATTTTTCTATTCCCGACCAATTTAGGTACACCCTTAAGAGGATTGGTCGCATCTGGTTTTGGGGATAATATTATTGAAGAAAGTTTCATTGCCATTTATGGTATGGAGAACATACCACCTGCAGTGATTTCAGGACTGACATTACATGAGATTGGACATATTTTGGATCTTAATCACACTTTTAAGTGGGTGTATGACTGCCCCTCTGGTGATTGTATGACAGAGCCTTTCTACCTACCAGGTAAAAATATTTGCGATGAAACAGGACTTAATGCGGTTTATAGTCAAAGTGGAACAACTACTGCTTATGATTATACGACGATAAATCCATATTCAAGTATAGAAAGAAATTTTCAAGGGGATGACGGCTATCCGGATACTTACCGTAATAGTGCTTGTGGTGCAGGACTGTGGCATGAATCCTTTACGGATAATATGCCTACTGGTGAAAATATGATCTGGAAAATACCACATTGTGATGAGCCTGAAGAAATAGATAATAATCCTTTAGGTGCTAATTGGGGCGGTGCGGGTAATAATCATCTGGGATGGAGTCCAGCACAACTTTGCGCTATAAACCACACCTTAGACAATTATTCGAATATCTTAGCCAACGAAACGACCACCTGTGATAATATTATTTTTGAAGAGCAGTTCTGTAATGAAGAATTGTCAGGGTGGGATACGTTGGATCCAGATGCATGGTGGCAAGAAACCGATGAAAACGGACAGTGCTGGTTAGTAAGTTCCTATCAAACAGGTGGACTCAGTTATATAGAGTCTGACCCGATTTTGATAAGTGGGGAATATGCTAATTTATCTTACCAACTAAAGACAGAAATGCCCTTTGCGTCTTCTTCTATTAAACATGGAATTCAAATTATAGGAGCAACGAGTAATAATAGCGGCCCTTTGGTTTCATTGAATGAAAAGTCTAAAAGCTACTCTTTAAACCTTAGTAAATTCATCGGAGAAGAAATAAAAATTCGCTTTAAAATCTATTCAGGCACAGTTTCTACACCAACTGATGTGAGGGCTTATATTTCCAACATTAAGATATGCACTCAAGAAACACTAAGCGTTCCTACTTGTGAACCACCGACCAACTTGCATATCACATGCGTAACAGA
>JAHDGT010000592.1 GCA_020631675.1 Bacteroidota bacterium | reverse complement strand
AGGAAGACACCGCTACGCCTGCCAAACAGCAGCAGGCAGCGGCTGAATTTGAACGAATAGCCCGGTGGGCAATGGGCATCAGACTATTTTAGGCATCAAGCTATACTGTGAATTGCCCATTGCGCACGCAGCCAGAAACTAAAACTGTTTAAATCTCGTTATAACGTATTAGAAATGTTGAATTTATTTTCTTGACCAATCTATTACAAACTTACTTGTCTTAGCACACAGATTGCTCGTATATTTACATTAAACACTACACTTATATTTATGCCCGGTACTATAGATATATTTATAGAAAAAGGAAAAGAACAGGCGGCCGCCAGAGAAAATGCTGCTGCATTGGAACAGTTTTACGCAGCCAAAGCTTTGATCAATGCCGAGAATAGAAGGGAAAAACTGCCGATCATACTGAATAATCTGGGTATCATTTATCATGATCTGAAGCAATTTCAACAATCGCTGGATTGCTTTGAAGAGTGTATGACTTTTTATGAGCAGGATGAAAGGGGCAAAGGTCTGACCTACCGCAATCTGGGTTGTGTGTACCACAGTAAGGGCGATTTTGAAAAAGTTGAGTCCCTTTACACCAAAGCGGAAGAGCATCTCGCTGTGGTAAAAGATCTAAGGGTTTTGGCGGTTTTGTACGCCGATTTTTCGAGATTTCATATTGATAAAGGCACTTTTGACGAGGCCATAAGCTATGCCGATCGCTCTATTCATTTGTACGAGAGCAAAGCTGTTGAAATCAATAAATTCATGGGTTTCGCGCATATATTCAAGGGGCGCGCCTTAAAAGAAAAAGGAAGCTGCACGCCTGCTTTAGCAGCTTTCAAACAAGCACTGAGCATCTTTGAAGATTTAGCTATGCCTCATGTGGCTGTAGATGCTTATGAGCAGTTATATTTATTCCATAAAGAGCAGGGCGATAAGGAAAAGGCGTTCGATTATTTGGAGAAATTTCATGAGCTGAAAACAAATAAATTGACGGCAGAACACAATCTGACTTTGTCGGATATGGAGGTGCGTTATCAATTACGGGCGGAGAAAGAAAAAACGCAATTGCAACAAAAATACATCGACCTGCAATTGCAAATGAATGAGGAGTTGAAAGCGAATAATAATCGCTTAGAATTGGAGGTGAGGAAAAGAAAAGCTAAGGAATCTGAGCTTCAAGATCTGAATAAAGAGTTAGAATTTTTCGCTTCTACCGCTTCGCATGATATGCGCGCGCCGCTAAGGGGGATCGTGAGTTACAGTCAGATCCTGAAACGAAAAATAAAGGATGATGACTTGTTGGAGTTCGTGGATTATATTGAAAACTCGGGGCATAAAATGAGTCGCTTATTAAGTGATCTGCTGAATTATGCCAAGGCAGGACTGGATCCCAAAGATTTTAAACACATTGAAGGGGATGCCGTGGCTGCTATGGCGATTTCTAATTTACGTGCACAAATTCAAGAGCGGGATGCCCAGATCAATGTAGGCGACTTGCCTAGTGTTTTTGCTAATACTTCTTATTTATTACAGGTTTTTCAGAACCTGATCTCTAATGCCCTCAAATACCAACCCCAGGGGCAAAAAGCCGTGATCGACATTAGCGGGAGCAGTGATGAAAAGTCGGTACATTTTCAAATACAGGACAATGGCATTGGCATCGCTTCTGGTGATCTTGACCTTATTTTCGAGCCTTTCAGACGCTTAGAATCCGCCCATATTTATGAAGGAAGTGGCATTGGGCTGGCCACCGTCAAAAAGATAGTTGAACGCTTAGGTGGCACGATCAGAGTTTGTTCTGAAGTGGGCAAGGGCAGCTGTTTTAGTATCAGTTTCCCCAATATTAAACAAGACATTTATGAGATCGCCTAGCTGTTTAACTTGCCGAACTATCACCTAAGCGCAAGCAAAGCAATTTGATTTAACCCTATGCTGTCGCTTGTCGACCTTATTTTCAATTTATTTTGAAAGATGCATATTTTATGCATTTAAAAGCGTAGCTTTAAACACCTATTATCGGACTCAGTTTATCGCTATTACTCAACTCCCCC
>JAHDGT010000591.1 GCA_020631675.1 Bacteroidota bacterium | reverse complement strand
TACGCCGCCAAACAGGGCGCATTCAGTGGCTTCATTACCACTCCTATCCCTTGCGCGGGAAGATCGTTTTGAATAGGTGTTATTTTTTGATTTTTGAATGATGTTACTCCAAAATCGCTATCAACTTCAACCCACTGCCGAGCTGATCCAGAACAGCCAGCGAGCCGTAGTGTACCAAGCCTTCGACCAGGAGTTGGAGCAAATGGTGGTGCTCAAATGCTACAAAGACAGCATGATCAGCCCCCAAGCCCTTGCCGACAACCACCAGCGTTTGATCGCCATGGCACCGCACCCCAACCTAGTGCCCTGCCTTGATTATTTCGAGTGGGAAACCATTAATGCGGAGGGCGAGGCCAAAACCCTTTACGTTGGTGTTTGGCAATACCAAGCCCACCGCCCCTGGAAATCGACTCAGCTACAAGCCGTAGAACTCAAAAAAGTATTCATTGATGTACTGGCGGGTTTACAGCATTTACACCGCCACGGCATCGCGCACTATAATTTATCCTTCGGCAACATCTTGCTCAGTGAAGAAAGTGAACCCTCCATCAGTGCGAAGCTGATCAGCTATGGTTTGATCGACTTGAACGATCAACTGCAGTTCGGGGATCTATTGCCAAGCTCTTTTGTCTATAAAGCACCCGAGTTTTTTGATCGCTACCGCTACACCCGCGACCAAAAGCTCCGCCTGAATATGGACATCTGGTCTTTTGGTATGATCGCCTATAAGTGCTGCACGGGTAAGCTGCCTTTTTCAGAAAACCTCAATACCACCCAGCAAATCACTACCGCCGTATTAGATATGGTGGTACCCACCATGGGCGAACTACAACAAGAGTTCTGGAAGCTAGTAGAACGCTCCCTGATCAAAGATGCCCACAATAGAGCACAATCTGTTGACGAGTTGTTAGGCTACCTAGAAGTAGACAGCAGCTTCCGTTCCTTCCAAGCCGTAGTGCCGCAGACCGAAGAACAATTCAGAGCACGTTTTCTTTTTCCATTTGCAGATCAAAATGCCAGTAGCATAGCAGCCTATGATGCCCTATCCAGCAAGCCCGTACAATTGGAATTCCACGCCATATCCGGCGGCTGGGATCAAAGCAGAGTCGATTGGTGGAAAGACCTACAACAAAGCGCAGGGCAAAAGCTACACAAAGTAGCCATGGACCAGCAAGTCTATTTGGTAGTAGTAGAAAGTACAGCAGAAAAGAAGGAAAATACAGAAACCGGAAAGGATGTAAATGGAAGCCCCACCCAAGGCACCCATACCCACACAGAAGCCATCCGGATGGACGCCATGACCCAAGTCATATTGGATCTCAAAAAAATTTCAGATACAGAGGAAGAACCCATGTAGAGCCGTTATATCATAACGTCTACCGTGAGCACGACCCATATAAATAAACAGTGTGTCGTAAATGATTTTTTCCTTGTCGGGAACAGAAGCCCACAAAAATCTCGTTGGTTGTAAAGAATGCTTGATGCATTATTCTTCACCAAACGAAATTATATGAATTCCCGATCCAATCGAGTAAGCTTTTTAGGATTGAGCTTTATGGTCTTATTAGTCATTGGTATATTCACCTCTTGTAATACCTTACCACCCATGACGCAGACCGATGCCGCAGCAGATGAGATTTGTGATTGCATGCGCCCCATCGCTCAAAAAATGGAAAATGCACAGAACAAGAAGATCAGCGATCAGAAGTTAGGAGATATTTTCAAAATGATAGGAGAGGGGATCAATGTAGTAGGAGAGTTCGTGAGTTGTTCTAAGGATATTGAAGAAAAGTACATCCCTGATCATACCGAAGAACAGAAAGACACCTTTATTGAGGAGGTAGGGGAGAGAGCCAAGCAAAGATGCCCCAAGATCGTAGAAACGATGGAGAATTTTGATATGGAATTCTAAGTTCAATTTGAAAATTTGTCAATGAGTCAATTTGAAAATGGAAATTTATCAGTTGCTGCGAATTTTCAAATTTTCAAATTGGTAATTGCCAAATTGGGTCGCGCAAGGGATAGGAGTGGTAATGAAGCCGCTGAATGCGCCCTGTTTGGCGGC
>JAHDGT010000590.1 GCA_020631675.1 Bacteroidota bacterium | reverse complement strand
CACATCATTAGTCCAATTTATCGTAGGCGATACCGGGGAAGTAGCCAGCCTCAAAACGGAACAATTTCGGTCCAATTATGCCGAATGTTACTTGTCCGGTATTGGAGGTATAGCCTAAAGGTAGGTCTACCCATTCTCCACTGATCTTGCCGTTTTTCTTGCTACCGAAAAATACCGTTGCCATACCCGGGCGGTCGCCATTCTCTTTGGTGCGCATGCTTTCAGAGAAGAAAACCACTCTACCCCCTTGGTCTCTTAGGTGAACTAGGTGTGCGTTCTTTGCCATATAGCGTCCTGTTAAATCGTCTAAGCTGTTGCCGGAGAAGGCGGCCTTTCTGGTAGCTGGGATTTGGGCGGGTAGTGTAGCACTCATCATATAAGTATCCGGGAAACCGCCTGTTTCAGAAACGACTTCCCACTTTCGCCCATCATCACTGATTTTGAAAGTTAGTTTTCCTTGAGATTCTAGTTTGCCTTTGGGTAAGCCGTACCATTCTCCACTTATTTGATCACCAGATAAGATGCCCTTGAAAGCGATGCACCATGAGGCGTCAAAGTTCTCGCCTACCATATACACTTCTTTACCTGTTTGTGTAACATAGTAGTATGGGTTACCCAGCTTTAGCGTACCGCTATACACACCTGATAGATCATTAATGGTGGTGGTAGTTGTAGTGGTACTATTCGTTGCTTGAGTGCTTACTGCTGTTGCGAAGAACAGGCTCACGATCATTAAGATGCTCGTAAGGCTTTTTGTGATTTGCGTTTGCATGATGATTGATGTTTGATCGGTTATTAGTGAGATGGTTTATCACGAACGGACTTTAGGTTTTTGATATTAATCGCTTCTAATGCGGGCGGACACATGGGTACCGCCCCTACAAGTCGGAAGGAAAAAATCAATCTTCTAAATGTTCGTGATAAACGTGTTAAAGAGTGGAACAAAAGGGGGTGTTGATGTTTATTCCAGGGTGACTTTGAAGTGAATGATGCCTAGTATGTCACCCTTGTCTTCTACCATTGCTTTGTCGCGGCCTTGTAATACGATCTGCTCTCCGATCTGCCCTACGTAGTGCGATCGGTAGGCGTTATTGTTTTCATTGGCTACGTAGATAGCTCCGGTCACTAAATCGCAATTGAGTACCAGATCGTAGATCCCGTCTATCGGATTGATGTCGACATCATCGTTTTCATTACCGCAGACGAAATCATCATCGTCGATCAATTTGACTACTACCTTTGCTCTGTTGGCTCCTGCGGAAATAGGCGTACGCGCATTCCAATTCGGTTCTACTTGCTGTCCTTCTACTACATCATCAAATTTCTTTCTACGGGTAGAGTTTCCGCCACTCCACGAACGCCAAGTCCAGCCCTCGCCCATTTCTACTCTTCCGAAGAAGTCGGTTTCGCCATTGCAAGAATCCCAGGTCTTGGCTTCTAAGCCATTGATATTGATCTTTAGCTCTCTGTAGTTCCCAATTGACGGCGGTACGAAATTCCCCGCATCTTCCGGGTAGATGAAGTTGATCGCGGCAATATCATCTGGTGATAAATCACCACCTGCTTGTACGGGTGCGTTCGTTTGTTTATTGATGATCGTAGGCAAAACATTGCCATTCGCATCTCTTCTGCCGAAGGCCCTACCTCCGTAATGCATAATGGAGTTGTAGTCATAAGGACCAATGCCCTCACTATCGAATTTCACCTTGCGGAATTGCCATGCTGCCCCGTCGATCATATTGTCTGTGCGTATTTCTACGAAGCGGTCGCGATCGGGTCTGCATTGTTCGTGATATACGCCTGCGGCATGTAGTAGCTCGTGCTTGATCAGGCGTGTTCCGCCCCAGCCGCCATTCTGATTCAGGGCTACGATCTGCTTGCCACCACAGCGGCCCAAAGAGTTGCTATACCCACCTACTGCTTGTAAAAATTCACAGTCTCCCGGATCGAATTTTTCGATCTGTATGAAGTCTCTATGGTGGGATTCTTTTTCAATGATGGATAGATTGGTGCGCGCATCCAAGTCGCGGATCTCTCTTTCTATGGTACTGATCTCACTCGCTGTGA
>JAHDGT010000082.1 GCA_020631675.1 Bacteroidota bacterium | reverse complement strand
TGGTGGATTTTGATTGATCATTATCCATATAATGGCGCGTGCCCGCAATAAAAGCTTGCTTTAGTAACTACACAACTCGGCACACTGCACGAAATCTCATGTCTCGAGTCTCATGTCTCGAGTCTAAAGAAAGCGCAAGCTTTCACTGCGTCCACCGGGCTATCCGTTCCTATTAAGCGCACTGCCTGTCGGTTCGTTGCTGCCCATTGCGGTGGCTACCTCTGGGCCGCCCCCGCAACAGGCGCACTCACTCGCCATTCAGCACCCTTAATACCACTCCTATCCCTCGCGCGAAAGACGATGTAGCGTCGCTGCTTGCCTGCGACCATACCACGATTTTGAACGACTTTATCGACTGTTTGATCAACAAAAACGTCCATATAAAATGAAAACGATTCAACTACTCCTGTTTCCGATTTTTCTGCTTTTCTTCTCAGCTCAACTGTACTCCCAGAACAATAATGCCTCTGAGCTAGACAATTCCCTGATCCTCGAACCCAATGAAGAAGTGATCAGCGATGTGGACATCCTTGCGGTCGGAGACAGCATCAACACCATCCCCCTCGTCGCCTACTGGAAAGTCGGTGATACCCTACGCTACAAAAAATCACAGTGGAAAGACAAGACCAAGAATCTTGACCTAGACCTCAGCTCTACGGCCACAATGATCGTTGTAGAAGAAACAGATGGCTCTTATCTCGTCAATTGGACCTACGAGCTGAGCGATCAAATGAAACTGATGATGAAAATGTTCTCCGACGCTTTTCAAGAAACGATCGACAAAGGCATGGAGCTGGATATCCTGACCAACGAAATGGGAGAATTCATCAATCTTGAAAATTGGGAAGACATTAGAAACAGTGCCTTGCAAGTAGGTGAGGATGTGGCAGAAAGCATGTTCGGAGAGGAAGAAGGTAATAGTAAGAAAAGCAAGAAAAAGAAATCGAAACGCAAAAAGAAAGAAGCAACTGATAGCTATGAAGATGAAGTGGATCCCCAGTCTTTCATGAATAGCATGATGGAGAATATGTACGCCAACGCGGAGTCCACATTAGAGCATGCTGCTCCCGAATTGAGCCTCTACTACGCCTATTATGGATCCGAGTACAACGCCAATAGTCGCATAGCCTATGATGCCGATCTGCCTAACCCACTAAGCGGCAAGATGATGAGCACTACCGGAGAAGTGAGCGTCATTCTTGATGCTGAAAATCCCGATCTTGTACATTTTGTGGATAGCATAGCGATCGGCAAAGAAGAGTTGAACAAAGCCACGAAAGAAGTACTGGATCAACTCAGTCCGGATTCAATGGAATACGACATTCAACAGGCCATGAACGACTTGGAGATGGAGGCAACCGTTGTCACCCGTAATACTTACCAAATAAGCACGGGCTTACTCTTAGAGATTCGCTACGAAAAAACGTTCAGCGCAATAGATAAATCAGGTGAAATGGAGCCAGAAAACAGTGCAGAAGGCTTTCTTTTTAAGCTGATCGAATAGGATACTGAAATATTTTTTCATTCGATACAACCAATCCGCAACAAGCTTACCCATTCTTATGACATTAGCGAAGAAGGAGCAATAAACTTTCGCGCTCAAACCCCAATCATCACTTTATCATTGCATGAAAACGCTATCCGGCATACGTCCAGATGAAGTGTCTTTGATCCACTCTTGCTTGCAGCAAGACCGCAAAGCACAACGGAACTTGTACGAAAAGTACAAGAACGGTATGTTCACCGTGGCCTTTCGCATGCTCAATGATCGCGATGATGCACATGATGTTTTACAGGAAGCTTTCATTCAAGTGTTCAGGGATCTGGCTAAGTTCCAACAACGCTCCACCTTAGGGGCTTGGATAAAAACCATTGTGGTTCGCTGCGCCCTGAAAAAGATAAAAAAGCAAAAGCCGATACTGCCCCTGGAAGCCAAGCATGATCGCCCCATCGTTTGGAGTGATGAGCTGACAGGTGAATACTTGGACAAAGCCATTCGGGCTTTGCCAGACGGCTACAGAAGCGTCTTCGTAATGATCGAAGTAGAAGGCTATAGCCATAAGGAAGTAGCGCATATGCTAGGGATCAAAGAGGGCACATCAAAGTCGCAACTATATCATGCGAAACGACAGCTCCAAAAGCTGCTGGCCGACCTCAGATAAGTGCTAAATGACAGAGCAGAATATACATAACCTAAAGCGAGCCATAGCCCAATTGCCGGTCTACGAACCAGATCAGGGCTTATGGTTTTTCGTACTAAGAGCTATCGAAGCCCTCGATAAGGAGGAAGAGCAGCTGGAGTACGAGGAGCAGGGCTATGTACATCTGCGAAAGGCGATCCAAGCATTGGAGGTATACGCCCCAAGTGAGGAACTGTGGAACAATATTATCGATGCACTGAAAAAAGGGCAGCACGAGCTAGGACGGGAGTACCTGAAACACGCCATAGCCGAATTGCCTGAGCAT
Organism: Bacteroidota bacterium; assembly: GCA_020631675.1. GTDB lineage: Bacteria > Bacteroidota > Bacteroidia > Chitinophagales > UBA2359 > JAHDGT01. The sequence continues at coordinate 10,603 of JAHDGT010000082.1, read as the reverse complement.
CATCCTGCTGCCGACCAATGGGTAGGGATTCTGATCGCATTAGAGGAAAACTCGGAGTCGGGTCGCGATCATTTAAAAGATGCGATCGGTGAGTTGCCGGATCTGAATGTTGACGACTCTCTGTGGGCAGCTATTGAAGCAGAACTTCCAACAGAAGGATCTGTTTCAGAGGAGCAAGAAAAGACAGAGCTGGATCGTGCGGTACTTTCTTTACCTGTACACACGCCGGATCAGGATCTTTGGAGTAAGATCGAATCTGGTCTGGATGAAGGGAAGGTGGAAACGATTCCGATTCAAACTGCCAAGCCAAGCAAAAAACGATTCGTTTGGCGTCCGCTTCTCGCTGCGGCTTCTTTAATTTTACTTCTCGCTTTGGGTGCTGTCATAAATATGATAACACTTGACCAGCAGCAAATAATCCCAGTGGCTGATAATGGACCAAGTATATCCATTCAAATCGAAGAAACAGAAGAAATCGCTTCCGCCGATACTTGGAATAGCGGACTGTTTCAAGTAGAGTCGAAAAGCCATATGGCTCCTGCCGAGGATATGATCGAAGCTTATTGCAGTGACTTGCCACCTGCTTGCCAGCATCCGCATTTTAGAGCCATGCGCGACCAGCTGATCGAAGTAGAAGAAGAATGCACTAAGCTTAGAGATATGTTGGCAAAAGATGCCACAGATGCGATCACTTATACTTTCTTAGTACGATTAGAGAAGCAAAAAGACCAGATCACGAAAGAACTCATTCAGATCATTTTATCCTGATCGTGATCAGTTATAGACTACTCCTAAAAGAAGAATTCATACACTTAAAAATGCTGAAAGCGCATTCACATATCAAGCAACTAATGCCGCTGGCCTTCAGATGGGCTTTCCTGCTACTGATGTTGTCGGTCTTGGTCATCGCGCTTTTTCAGCCTCAGCAGTTGTATGGGCAAGAAAAGTTGAAAGTGGTTACTAAGACCATTGAACAGAGCTACCCCTATAAAGATGGCGATCTGGTACACATAGAAGGAGAAAAGGCGAACATAAAGATCGAAGCCTGGACAGAACCCAAAGAAGAAGTGGCTGTCGTCATAAAACTGATCGCTAAGCATACCGATCAAAAGAAAGCCATAGAAGAGCTGGAATACCACCAATATTTGATCGAAGAAATGCGAGGGGAGCTGTTGCTGAAAAATTATTTCAAGATCCCTAAAAAAGAAGAAGAACCTCAAAGTCATTTACACACGGTTTACCATATAAAAGTACCTGCCAAATGTTTATTAGAAGTCAATAACTTCTTTGGAAATGTGGACATTGTCGGGGTGAATGGTAGAATAGATCTTCGCTCTGAGTACGGAAAGGTGAACCTTAGAAACATTGATGGCAGAGTGAATATCAAAACTAACCTCAGTGATGTAGTAGCGGACAATGTGACCCTTGTGGGTAAGTTTGATACAGAACATTCAAATATCACCCTGAATGATGCTGAAGGTAAATACGATATTAAGTCAGACTATGGTGATCTTGACCTGAAACTTTCTTGTGAGGATGTTATTTTAGATATTGATGCGACAAGAGGAGATATCAAGCTGCGCTCAGATGACCATAGCCGTTATAACTACTCTATTGAGAATACTTATGGCGAGATAGATCTACCAGAAGGCTTGAAAGTAGAGAAGCTCAAAAACAGTCGTAGTAATAAGCACTATATCTCCAAAAATACCAAAGCCGATCAACTACTGAATTTGAAAAACAGTTTCGGGAAAGTTCGTCTGGAGAGAGGTGATAGGTAGAGGTCTTAGAGGTAGTCATTAGCTCACCCCCATTTTTAGCTGCTGTTTCCTATGCGAGATACTTATTTTTCGAAATATGCCATCATTCTATTGTTGCTTCTTTTGTCAGGAGTGGACTTTGCCGTGCTCCATGCGCAAAATGATGAAGAAGATGTAAAAGTTACAATAGAGATCACCGAGGAAGAATCATTAGATAGTGCGGATCTGGCCATAGACCAAGCGTATTCGTTCAAAGAGAAGTACGAATACCTTATCCGTGCCTATAGAGAGGAGAAAGGCATGGTGAAACTTAGTCTGGTAAGAATTCCACATCTCTTACCCAGTTTGGGCTACGAAGGGAAAGTGAGCACCAGTTTTTCCCTTCTAGGAGAAGTGGGACCGATGGCGGGTACTTATAGGATCGGTACTTCGGAAAACCAACGTACTATTTTCGGTGTAGTAGGCTTTAATATGCTTGTCGGCGGGCGTTATTATTACAATTTGAATAAACGAATCCGCAAAAAAAGAGGTAGTGATAACTTTTCCGCCAACTATATATCGGCAAGCTTTGAAAGTCGCTATTATACCCGCTTGGAGGGCACGGTTGATGCGTTTGGGGACCCCGTTTCCATTGACCCCTTAAAACGACAGATTGCTTTCACTTATGGTATTCAAAGACGCTTGGGTGATATCGGCTATATCGATTTCTACACGGGCATGGGCGGCTTTCTTGGTGATGATGGCGCGCCGCTACTTCTAAAACTCGGACTACAAATTGGTCTTGGTTTCTAAAATTTGTTATTCGCCTGTATGCTTACAATTTTAAAAGTGCTGCTGCGTTCTTTGGTGTAAACAATCTACAAAGTAGATTTGTGCGTCAAAGAGCATCCACTATGTATATCCAATTGAAGAAACACTTAGCTGTTTTTACGGTAATTCTTTTTTTACTCTCTTTCTGGTCTTGTAAAGAGGAGGTAAAAGCACCTGACCTCTCTAATACACCAACTGTTGATTTAGAATTAAAGCGTTTTGAACAAGACTTGTTTTCGGTTGACACCACTCAAGTTGCCGCCTCTCTTGGTACCGTTTTGGCGCGTTACCCCAGTTTCTATCCCTTCTTCATTCAAGACCTGATGAGTTATGGTAGCTTAGAAGACCCACAGTCGAGGTATATGTCAGGATTAGCCGAATTGCTACGTGACCGCAATCATCTAATGGATTCGGTCAATGCCGCATTTCCTGATTTAAGTAATGTTGAAAAAGAGCTGGAAACCGCGTTCAGATACCAAAAGTATCATATGCCGAACGCGAAAGTACCTCGTCAATTGATCTCACACATCTCTACTTTCGGCCCCGCGGCACTTACTTATGGTGATGATATACTGGGTTTGAATTTAGATGTTTACTTGGGTAAAGATTGCCCTTTCTATCCTGCCGTAGGTTTATCGTACTATATGTACAGAAGGTTCGAGCCTGAATTCATCGTACCTAAAAGTATGCGGGTATGGGCACAGAACCTCTACCCTATGGATGAACGCAAAGCACAGTTGATCGACCATATGGTTTATCAGGGTAAGATCTTGTATTATTTAGACCAAGTACTACCGCATACCCACGATTCTCTTAAAATAGGGTTCACGAAAAAGCAATTGGATTGGTGCGAGCAAAATGAACAGATGATGTGGACCTACTTCATCAAAAACGAATTGCTCTACAATGGTAAGTACAGAGAATATTCTAAGTACGTGACCGAGCACCCCACCACACCAGGCATGCCCAGCAGCTCGCCAGGGCGTACAGGATGGTGGATGGGCTGGCAGATCGTGCGCAAATTCATGCGCGAGAACCCGAACGTGAGCTTAGAACAATTGATGGAGATCAAAAGCGGTAGAGAGATAATGGAAAAAGCCCGCTATAAACCCAGTCGCTAACTAAGCGGATAAATGCTTCCAGCCCTGTGCGATCAGATCGTGCGAAGAACCACTTTTATTGTAGATCTTCCGTCCCTCACTCATCTCCGTAATACGCCCGATGATGCTGATGCCGTGTAGGGTTTCCAACTCTTCAATGTATTTGTTGTCTACGGTGAAAAGCAGTTCGTAATCTTCACCACCACTTAGCGCGCAGGTCAATGGGTCAATGCCGAAGGTTTGCGCCATTTCCAGTGTTTTCTGGTTCAGAGGGATGTTTTCATCATATATTCTACAGCCTACTTGCGCACTTTCACAAATATGAAGCAGCTCAGAAGCCAGTCCGTCTGAAATATCTATCATGGCATTGGGCTTCACTTTGAGCGTTTTTAATAAACGCTGTATGTCTTGCCGTGGCTCAGGACGCAACTGCCTACCAACCAGATAATCGTGCCCTTCTAAGTTGGGCTGTACTCCTGGGCTTTCCAGATAGATCTTTTTCTCTCTTTCTAATAATTGTAAGCCCAAGTAGGCCGCGCCTAAATCTCCGGTTACACAGATGTGGTCTCCTACTTTGGCATTATGCCGGTAGGCGATGTCTTCTTCTTTGGCTACGCCCAATGCGGTAACAGAAATGAAAAAGCCTTTAATGCTTGAGCTGGTATCCCCGCCGATCAGATCCACTTGGTAATTGTCGCAGGCGGCACGCACGCCCGCATAAAACTCATCTATCGCTTCAAGGGGGAAACGACTGCTGATGGCAAGACTTACGGTTACCTGAGTGGGCTGGGCATTCATAGCGATGATGTCGCTGATGTTCACGGCCACCGACTTATAGCCGAGATGTTTAAGTGGGGTGTACATCAGGTCAAAATGGATGCCTTCCATCAGTAGGTCGGTGCTGACCACGGTGCACTGCTCTCCCATATTCAATACGGCGGCATCATCTCCTATTCCCTTGAGTGAGCTTTCATTTTTAAGACGTGCAGTATTGGCTATTCTGTTGATCAAGCCAAATTCACCTAAAGAACCTATTGGTGTGCCTTGTGTAGAGGTGTTTTCTTGCGGTGTCTGATTTTTGGGTGTGTCTTGCATGGCGCGAAGTTACGCTTCTTTGTAACTATTTAGGTTAGGGCTTTTGAGCTGAAAAATCAAGCTTTTTGTTTTTAGGCGAAGCTCTTCTTTGATGATTAGCCTTTTCGGTAGATCCGTATAAGGGGCAAAGGCTGTATCTTCGAGCCACTATAAATACGTACAAAGTGAAGAATTTAGGCTATCTATTTATTGCCCTATTGCTGGGCGCGGGAATTTGGTGGGCGATCAGCTCTCAAACGAACAGTACGATCAAAGATATTGACGCAGCGGATTTCGCGGTGACGGACACGGCTGCAATACATAAAATATTGATCAAAGACCGAGTGAAGTCGGCAGTACTGGAAAGACAGTCAGATGGAAGCTGGCGTGTGAATGGTGGCTATAAGGCAAGGGCGAAGTCATTGGATCAACTGCTGACCACTTTACGTAGGTTAAAGGTGAAGACACCAGTGGCAGCGGCGGCACGCGCTAGTGTGAATGAGTTGTTCGAAAGCCCACAGAGAAAGGTGTATTTGTTCAAGGAAGATCAGGAAGAGCCATTCAAAAGTATTTTGATCGCAGGAGCGAGCCAACAGCAAAAATCGACCTACATGATGTTGGAGGGGACGGGCATGCCCTATGAAATGAGCATATTCGGTTTTGAAGGGGATCTGACGGCGCACTTTTTCACGAAGGAGAAAAACTGGCGGGATCGTACGCTATTTAACTTCAAAGCCGATCAGATCGCCGAGGTGAAGATGGATTACAAGACAAGTCCGGAGGCTTCGTTCATTTATACTAAAGCGGATGAAAATGTAGTGCGGGTGAATGATGCGGGGCAGGCAACAAAAGGAAATCTGAAATTAAATAAACCTGCATTATTTGAATACAAACAAGCATTCAAGGAGGTGAATTTCGAAGCCTACGAGAATGAGCACCCTAAAATTGATTCCATACGGGCCAGTGCGCCCTTCGCCCTGATGGAGGTGACTTTAGAAAATGGTAAGAAGCGGAGTGTGCGCCTACATTTCATGAAGGCGAGTAAGCGTTCTAAATCTATTAAAGAAAACAAACAGGGCGTTTGGGATGGCGATCGTTTCTTCGCCTTTTTGGATGGGAAGAAGGATCTGGTCATGATCCAGCGCTATGTGTTCGAGCCCTTTTTGCTTGGTTATGAGGATTTGATGTACGAAGCATTGCGCGAGGGATAGGAGTGGTAATGAAGCCACTGAATGCGCCCTGTTTGGCGGCTTAAAAAGGCGGCCCAGAGGTAGCCATTTTTAAGCCTGCCAAACAGCAGCAGGCAGGGGCTGAATTTGAACGGATAGCCCGGTGCCCGCAGTGAAAGCTGGCGCTTTTTTAGACCCGAGATATGAGACTCGAGACTTGAGATGATCTGCTCGACGTCGATTTTTCATAGGCGACTAAAGCCAGTTTTTATTGCGGGCACGCGCCCTGATACAGATTACTTTTTTCCTAAGTAATTTTCATAAGGCAAGCGGGTGGCTATGGAGCGAGCGAGGGTGAGTTCATCCACATATTCTAATTCGCCACCGAAAGACACCCCTCTGGCGAGGGTGGTGACCCGCACTTTTGTATCTTTTAGCTTCTTAGATACGTAAAAGACTGTAGTATCTCCTTCCATAGTGGGGTCAAGTGCCATGATGACCTCTTTTGTTTCATCTTCGCGAACGCGCTTACAGAGAGATTCGATCTGAAGCTGGTCCGGCCCGATGCCATCTATTGGAGAGATCACGCCGCCGAGCACGTGATAAGTGCCCTTGTACTGCCCGGTGTTTTCTACGGCTATAACGTCTTTGAAATCACTGACCACACAGATGAGCTGCTTGTCGCGTCTGGGATCCAAGCAAACCTGACATTGATCGTGATCGGAGAGATTGTGACAAGTGGAACAAAACTTGATGTCAGTTCGCATGCGGCTTATGGTTTCGCCAAAATGCTTGACGGTGGGCACATCCGCTTTGAGGAGGTGCATGACCAGTCGCAAGGCGGTTTTTTTACCAATGCCCGGCAGTTTAGCGAATTCATTGACGGCGTCTTCTATGAGTTTGGACGGGAAGTTCATGGAATGGCGTTATATCTTATAGCATGCAAGTTACGGATTTACTACATTCGACCATTATGGTGTCAAAATGCAGAGCATTTGTTTATTTTTAATGCTGTCGATCTGATTCTTTTGTAAATTGAAAACAATCTGGAAGTAAGTGCTTGGACGTTTGATATATTGAGGCATAATCCCGAAAATAACGCAGTGTAAAAAGAATCCTTTACACCAATACTACCCACTTATTATTCATGGACGATCTTAAATTAAATGTAGGCGATCAGTTTGTTGCTTTGCTGGAGGAGGCGAATCAAGCCTATAAGCAAAATGAGGAATTAACTGCTTACATACAGGAGCTAGGGGCATTAGAGAAAGACATTAAAGATGTGAAGCTCCATACGCAATATCAATTGTTACGAGTAAAATGGCATAGGAAAAACAATAGACTGGAAGAGGCGGAAAGAGAAGCACGCGCACTGAAGCGGATCACAGATGAACTGGATGATCTGGAGATAAAGTTGGAAACGGTTTTTGAATTTAGAGAAATATTTGATGCCAAGTCAAGATATGATGAGTCTTTGTCGATGATGCTTCCTTATTTAGACATTGATTACAAAGACCGCCGGGATTTGAAGGTTCAATTGTTGAACAGCATCGCCCTGATCTATTCCTTTGTACGAGATAATGACAAGTCGATCCACTTTATGAGATTATCGGCGGATCTTGCCAGAGAGCTGCCGGACTATAAAGAGATGGACCGGATCTTGAATAACTTGGCGGGCACCTTATGGAATCTAAAAAAATCTCCAGAGGCTTTACCTATCTTTTTAGAGGCTATTAAACATAGTGAAACGCATGGCAAGAGCGAGCGGATGCGCTTGTATATGGCCATGAATGTGATGTACATCAATTCGGACCTAGGGGATTTTGACGAATGCATTCGCTTTCATGATGAGTATTACAGTACTTTGGTGCATACAAAGGAGATTCGGGAGCCAGAACTTTCTGAGTTGCAAGGGCATGTTTTTTCTCATGTGTATGTACGCTGCTTGGAAAACCCGAATTTGACCGGATCGCAAGCCTTGATGGATAGAATTGATATTGATGAGATCTTAGGGCGTTTCGAACACTATTATTTGAAGGGTGATTTTTCAGATGGCTATATGTTACGCATGCTGCCGGATCTGATACAGTATGCTTATTTGTCGAAAAACATCGAAGCACTGAAACGTTACTACGATTGGAGCACGGCCACCCATCAGAGCCATTTCGAGCGGGATAAGATCAAGGCGATCAACGAGTTGACTTTGAAATATGAATTGTCCGAGAAAGAGAAGACCATTCAAATGGAATTGGAGAGAAAGAAGGAACTAGAGCAGATCGTGGCGGAGCGTACCGAAGAACTGCAACACAAAAATAAATTACTGGAGCAATTCGCCTTCATTGTCGCACATGACCTGAAAGAACCACTGCGCAACATCAATAGTTTCTCTCAACTTTTAGGCAGAACGCTGAAGGGCGGGGAGAGCCAGCAGCAGACGGATTACCTCGGCTTCATTCAAAAGGGGGCGAATAAGATCAATGAGCTGTTGAGCGACTTGCTTCGCTTCGTTACCGTAGGGGCGAGCAAGGAAACCGACTACGAACATTTTGAAGTAACAGAAGTCCTTCAGGGAATCGTAGAAGATTACCAATCAGAGATAGAAAGAGCCGGCGCAACACTTGAGATCGGAGAGATGCCTAAGATATTCTTCTACAAAAACTATATGCAGTCCATACTACAGAACTTAATATCCAATGCACTGAAGTATAGAAGTAAAACGGAGGATTGTAAAATAAAAATCAATTATCAACAGGAAGGAGAAATGCACCTTTTCCAAGTATGTGATAACGGCATAGGTATAGCAGAAGAGTACAAGGAAAAAGTATTCCAAGTATTTCAGCGCATCAATAAACACGAGTACGAAGGAACGGGCATTGGTCTGGCGATCTGCCAGAAGATCATCAACTCACATGGCGGGAAAATATGGGTAGCATCAAAAAAAGAGTACCCCAATGGCACTTGCTTCTGTTTCATGCTCCCCACATCTTGATATGGCTGTAACTGATTAACTGAACTAGGATAGGATGATTATGATGCCGGACCCGGATTAGGAGCCTCATCAACCGGTCGGGTAACTTCCGACTGTGGTCGGAGCTTTTGAATCACTTCATCCAGGCGTTGGTCAAACAGCTTTTTCTCAATATTCCTATTGCGGCGCAAACGGTTAAAATGCGTGACTTGCAAGCGCATCTCATTCGTGATCAGCAACATTTTTTCAGCGTCTTTCTGCCCTGAGTCAAGGGTGCGCAGTTGAAGCTTACTGCCGTTTCCTTCTTTCAAATACAAAAGGTATTCCTCTAATAAGTCCAGGATCTCTTCTTTATCCATAGCCCCCTCGAAAAACAACATCAGCTGTAAGCCATTTTTTTTCGACACCACTTCCAAGCGCAAAGTCTTGGATTTAGCCAACGACGCATACTCCTCGAAACCACAGAGATACTGCTGCAATAAAAAGCGATCACTTGCCTGAAGCGGTAAAAAAATGAATTGCAGTTGCTCTCCTTTGATGCTATCGTGATCAAACATCAGATAATTCATCAAAGCATAGATGCCCTTATTGACCAAATAACTCAATGGCTCTTCAAAGTGATTACCATCAAGAGACAACTCTTTGAGTCCTGTAAGATCCACCAGAGAAGCGGGCAAACTTTTTAGTTGATTATAAGAAACATTCAACCGCGCCAAATTGCATAGTTTACCCAATGAATGAGGCAGTTCGCTCAAGCTGTTATTGCGTAAATTCAAGTACAAAAGCTCACTCCATTCATCCACATGCGTAGGCAAATGCGCAATGGCATTGTTGCCCAGATCAATGGTCACCAATTGTGGCAAGTGGAACAAAGGCGAAGGGAATATCTCAAAAGAATTATCACCGCCCGCGAAAGTTTTCAGCTGCGACAAACGCCTAAAGCTCAAGGGTAGAAATCGCAATTTATTATCAGAGATATTCAACTGGATCAAACGGCGCAACTTACCAAAATCAGCAGGCAGCTCGACTATCCCATTATCAGAAATGTCCAAGTCCTCCAAATGAATCAAGGTATCTAACTTAGAAGGCAAAACAGACACTAAATTCGACGGCAGATACAACTTGCGCAAATGTTTCAGCTGACTCAATGAAGCGGGTAGCTCGCTAAGCTCATTATGCCCTAAGTATAACTCCTCTAATGCCGTCAACTGACCAAGTTCGGCAGGCAAATCCGTCAACTCATTATACTCAATATTCAAGATCCGCAACTTGCTCAACTGCGTGATCTCAGGCGGCAAACTCGTCAACTTATTATCACTGAGGTCCAGCTCTTCCACATCTTTCAATAAACCTATTTCAGGAGGCAGTTCCTCAATAGCTTTATTGAAAAAGCTCGCGCAAGTCTCCCCGGTCTCTACCAAAGAGTGGATATAAGATATGATCTCTTCTCTGTTCATGTTCCAAAAATTTGAGCCTGTTGTTCTCTGTTTATGAGTGCGTACATAATATATACGCATTTTGCCCCCGTTCAGTTTCCCGAGACACTTTTTAGGGCGCATACCCGCAATAAAAAGGAGGATGTTTTTTCATTCAACATATGTTCCGCAACAGCAAATGAATAGGGGTTCGGCAAAAAGACGTTGCATGCAACGTCTCTACAATAAAATCCTTTTTACTGCGGGTACCGGGCTATCCGTTAAAATTCAGCCCCTGCCTGCTGCT
>JAHDGT010000589.1 GCA_020631675.1 Bacteroidota bacterium | reverse complement strand
CCGATCACCACCACACCAAAGATGAGGGTGGACACGAAGGAGTGGCCGATCTCTTCTAAGAATTTTCTGCGATCGGCTTTTTGCTCTTGGATCTTATTTTTCACTAACTGCTTCAAGAACAGCTTGTAAAAGATCAAAAAGGGAATACCCGCTAAGATGAAGTAACGAGTTAGGTTCACGCTCACGGCGCCTAAGTATGCATCAAATGCTGCGTCCATTAATTATTTAGTTGGATGAAAAAATAGAGGGCACTCGATAAGAGCACCTTCATTATTGATGCTTCAAAGTTGCAGCAAGTGAAGCGCAAATCTGCTTAACAAAAGATAAGAATACGGTTTAGTAACAAATTTTAGCACTTACTTACTTCTTCTGCGAAGCGATCCTGTTTCTGATCCTGCTCAAAGACACGGGCGTGATCCCGATGATGTTGGCAATGTATTTATTAGGCACCCGATCCACTAGGCTGGGGTTTTGCTCGATCAATTGCAAGTAACGCTCCTCGGGCTTTAGCATTACAAAAGAACGCACTCGATCACTCAACAAAGCGATCCGTTGCAACATGAAATACTGGCGCAAAGAATCAGATTTCGGACTGCTTTCCAGGATCTCTTGCATCAGGTCGTAATTAATGACCATCAAATGCGTAGGCTCTATCGCCTGAATATAAGACTCTGATGGCTGCTCAAATAAAATCACATTGCGAGGAGCGACGAACTGCTGTTCCCAAGCCAAAGAAGTGGTGATCTCCTCCCCTTTCTCATTCACCTCGTAATAGCGCATCAAGCCGCTAAAAATAAAAGCCACATCCCGCTTGCTGGAACCCTCTTTAACAAAGTGGTCTCCCGCCTGCAAACGCACGCTTTTACTCTTGCTGTAAATCTGATTCACATCATTCAGGCGAATGCCTTTCAGCAAAGGCAGCAATTTCTTTAAAGCAGCTGGTTTGACCATATCGGCAGTCCCTTAGTAATCCGTTTTGATGTTTTTATCGAAAGGCACTTTAAGCTGGTAAGCCAGATCGCTGGATCTATTATCCTCCAACACATCCAAACCATATTGGATCTTCTTCGGATCATCGTACACGAAGGTACCCATCATACGATCCCACAAAGAAAAGATATTTCCGTAATTCGTGTCCGTCCACGGCCGCTCAAAGTGATGGTGGAATTTATGCATATTCGGCGTAATGAACACATAGCTCAATGCCTTGTCCACCCCAGCGGGCAAACTGATGTTCGCGTGCGACCAATAGGTAAAAAGCACGGTTAAAATACGGTAGAACATATAAAAACCGAAAGGCAGTCCCCCGATCACGATCGCCCCCAAAGAGAACAACTCCCTGAACATATAATCACCCGGGTGGTGGCGCGTGCCCGTGGTCACATCCACCTCCGTATCACTATGATGCACCATATGGAAACGCCACATGAAACTCACTTTATGCAGCATGAAATGCACTACGTACTGCGCCACAAAATCCAAAAGCATCACCCCCAACAGCAGCTCCAACCACATCGGGAAATTCACCAAATGCAATAGACCGAATTCATTTTCCGCCACCCAAAAGAACACCCCCGCCGCCGCCAAACCGAACAGCACATTTATAATGATCGTAGTCGTCAGTAAAAAGAGGTTCACCTTCGCATGTTCCCATTTTTTGTAGTGGTGTCGCGCCAAGGGGTAAGCCCCCTCAATGACCCAGAATATACCCATGCAGAACACGATCCACCCCAGCTTCTCGGCACTTGAGAGCTCCGCGAAAAATTGAATAAATGCTTCCATCAAAATCTGATTTTGTAGTGTAGTCCTTTAAGATACCATACAAGCGGCAATTCTGCTTACTTATAGCTGCGCTTTAACGCTAATTGGATAGGCTGTTTAAAGATTCAACTCGCTTATTCCACATTTATTCCACTCCTTTCAATCACCTACTGAAGAATCATATTTGACAATTGGGAACACCATATTCATTCAAAACTCAGGCATTCAAAATTCATCATTATTTATAGGGCGCGTGCCCGCCTGCGGCAGGTCACCGGGCTATCCGTTCCAATTCGGGGGCTGTTC
>JAHDGT010000081.1 GCA_020631675.1 Bacteroidota bacterium | reverse complement strand
GAAAAATTGATGGGGATCGCTTATGACAATGGCATCAATTTCTTTGACAATGCGGAGATATACGCACGCGGGGAAAGCGAGCGAGTGATGGGCAAGATTCTGAAAAAAATGGATTGGGATCGCACGAGTTATGTGGTATCAAGTAAGGTATATTTTGGCGATGGACGTAGAAAGCCAAATCAGACCGGGCTGAGCAGAAAGCATGTATTCGAAGCTTGTCATGATGCTTTGAAACGCTTACAGGTAGATTACTTGGATCTGTTCTTTTGTCACCGTCCGGATAGGGAAACGCCTATCGCGGAGACGGTCTGGGCAATGAATCATTTGATCCAGCAGGGTAAGATTTTATATTGGGGCACATCAGAGTGGAGCGCGCAGGCATTGACCGAGGCGCATTTGGTGGCCGAGCGTTACAATTTGATCGGACCGACGATGGAGCAGCCTCAATATAATATGTTCCACAGGCAGCGTTTTGAGGTGGAATATGCCCCTCTTTTTGATCGTTATGGTTTAGGTACGACCATATGGAGTCCGCTTGCCTCGGGCTTATTAACCGGCAAGTATAATGATGGTATGCCTGATGAGCAAACTCGTTTGAGCATGGAGGGTTTGGAATGGTTAAAAGACAGTACGCTTGCAGGGGATCGCATACAAAAAGTGCAGGAATTGTCTAAACTGGCTGCTGAATTAGACTTGAGCATGCCACTCATGGCATTGGGCTGGTGCTTGAAAAACCCGAATGTGAGCACGGTCATTTTGGGCGCATCTAAAACCTATCATCTAGAAGAGAATTTGAAGGCTTTGGACGCTGCTGAAAAATTAACTACTGAGGTGATGAAGCGCATTGAAGGTATATTAGATAATGCGCCTGCGCGACCAGCTTGGGGATAAAAAAACAGCAATCTTGGTAAATGCTTAAATTTGCAGTCTGAATTTAAAGTATAAACATTCAACATAATACAATGAACGAAGTATATATCGTCTCCATGGCCAGAACACCGATCGGCAGTTTTGGCGGGGCTTTATCTAAGTTAACTGCCGTACAATTGGGTACGCATGTGATCAAAGGGGCTATTGAAAGAGCGGGTATCCCCGCCGAAGCAGTGCAAGAATTGATCATGGGTAATGTGCTGCAAGCCAATACTGGACAAGCACCTGCTCGTCAAGCGGCACTTGCTGCGGGCTTATCGAACAGTACACCTTGCACAGCGATCAATAAGGTATGTGCCAGTGGTATGAAGGCGATCATGATGGCTGCTCAAAGCATCCGTTTGGGTGATAATGACATTATGGTAGCAGGTGGTATGGAGAGCATGAGCAACGCACCTTTCTTTGTGACCAAAGGCAGATGGGGGGCTAAATACGGTAACCAATCTCTGGTGGATTGTATTGTTCGCGATGGTTTGCAAGACCCCTATAAGGGTTATATGATGGGTAATGCTGGAGAGATCTGCGCAAGCGGTTACAACTACTCTCGTGAGGATCAAGATGCCTATGCGGTCGAGTCTTATAAGCGTGCCGAAGCGGCATATGAAGCGGGTGCGTTCAATGATGAGCTACTGCCTGTTTCGATCCCGCAACGCAAGGGGGATCCTGTTGTGGTGAGCGAGGATGAGGAGTTCAAAAAGATCAATTATGCTAAGGTGCCTAAGTTGCGTCCTGCCTTTGACAAGGAGGGTACGATCACGGCGGTGAACGCTTCAAAGATCAATGATGGTGCTGCGGCTGTTGTGTTAATGAGCAAAGCCAAAGCGGAGGAATTGGGTGTTAAACCGATCGCGAAGATCTTGAGTTATGCCGATGCTGCGCAAGAACCGGAATGGTTCACAACGGCTCCGGCGAAAGCGGTTCCTAAAGCTTTAGCTAAGGCGGGTAAAAGCAAAGATGATATCGATGTGTTCGAGATCAATGAGGCTTTTTCGGTAGTGGCTTTAGCCAATATGAAAGACCTGGAATTGGATCACGCCAAAGTGAATGTTTTAGGTGGTGCGGTTTCTTTAGGGCACCCGATCGGCGTTTCTGGTTGTCGCTTGATCTGCACCTTGATCTCTGCGCTTCGTCATAAAGGTGGCAAGCTGGGCGCAGCAGGTATTTGCAATGGTGGAGGCGGTGCTTCTGCTATGGTAATTGAACTTGCGTAGAAATTCATTTATTATAAGATCAGATCCCACTTGAGGTTTTCTTCAAGTGGGATTTTTGTTTTTATCAGGGCGCATACCCGCCTGCGGCAGGGTACCGGGCTATCCGTTCCAATTCGTCGCTTGTCTGCTGCTTCGCTGGCAGGCATAAAAATGGCTACCTCTGGGCCGCCTTTTTATGCCGCCGCTCAGTGCGCATCCAAGCTCCTCATTTCCTCTCCTATCCCTTGCGCAAGACAGATTGGTTTTATCTTTTGACCAAAGACCAAGCAATACTACCAGCTTGTTCCAATGCTGTTTCTTCCAATAAAGAGAAAACCAAATTGACGGTCTTTTCAATGAATCCGTCAGTATCTTTCATTTCTGCTGATTCATCTTTTAACCAATAGTCCATAACAAGAACAACAGCCGGCCAGATCACTCTATCGTAGTAGTTGCTCACAAAGAAGCGCTGTTTCACCTCTGTTGTTTCCATTCCTTCTCTCAGCACCTCTTTCATCCACTCTTGGAAAACACTTCTAAAGTTGCGCAATGCCTTTGGCGTTCTGATGGCGGTTCTGGCCTTTTTAGGAAAGCTAAGTTGTGCGAAACTGCGTTCTTCTTTTAGCACTTCACATAAAGTGAACATAAAGGCCAATAACTTCTCTCTCGCACTGTATTCTTGGTATACTTCTTCCGCCAATAAGCTATTCACGGTTGCTTGTGCGTAGGCACCCCATATTTCATTTTCAAGCGCACCAAAGCTGGCGTATTGTTTATAGAAATGAGATTCGGCTTCATCCAACGTTTTCATTAAAGCATAAACAGAGCTTGGCTTTTTAGCATGTTCCGCTACATATGCTTTGTAGTGTTGTTGAATGTTTTCCTTGCTTAGTGTTTCCATAACTAATTAACGTTTCAACGAAAAAGCTGTTCAGAACAAATACACCATAAATTAAGTTTTCGGATGGAGTTTAGCCAAAAGCCTAAAAAAACTTTGTGCTCCTTTGTGTACTTCTTTCTTTGTGGTCAGCAAAGTCTTGATTTTCAAAATCAATTAACCACTAAGAAAGAAGAGCACGAAGCTACACGAAGAAATATAAGCAAAGCCTCAAAGCTATCTGATTATTTAGTTTACACTGTACTAAATCCGTGTAATCAATAAATCCTTAAAATCAGTGATTCAGACCGCAAGAGTTCCACGCTCGTGCATTCTGCCTTCAATGATCTTCATAAATAAAATCTATTTGCGGGTCAAAAGCAAAGCGATATAATTTGCGAGCAACAATAACAACAGCTTCATGCTTTGAACATACTGCTCCATTATGAAACTCACGCAAAGATACCGCCCCAACCTCAGTTTATTGACCGATTTGTACCAATTGACCATGTCAAATGGCTATTTCAAAGCGGGAATGCATGAGCTGAGCTCGGTCTTTCACCTCTTTTATCGCAAACAGCCTTTCAATGGCAATTTCACCATTGCTGCCGGTCTGAGTGATGTGATCGACCTGCTCCAAAACTTTCATTTTGACGAGGAAGACATTGAGTTCTTAGCCGACCAAAGAAATGCTAAAGGAGAAGCACTGTTCGATCAAAAATTCTTGAATTACTTAGCGGACTTACGTTTTAAAGGGAATCTGTACGCCATTCCTGAAGGAAGTGTTGTTTTTCCTTTTCATCCTATTTTACGCATAGAGACAGACTTAATAACTGCCCAATTACTGGAAACCGCAATGCTTAACATCATCAACTTTCAGAGCTTGATCGCCACTAAATCCGCTAGGATCTGTTTGGCTGCGGAAGGTGATAAGGTGATGGAGTTCGGGCTGCGTAGAGCGCAAGGACCAGACGGTGGATTAAGTGCTGCGAGGGCAGCCTATATAGGCGGTTGTCATGCCACCAGCAATGTATTGGCGGGTCGCTTGTACGGCATACCCATTTCGGGCACGCATGCCCACAGTTGGGTGATGAGCTTCGAAAATGAACTCGATGCTTTTATGAGTTATGCCAGTAGTCAGCCTGATGACAGCGTACTATTGGTAGACACCTATGATACCCTAGCAGGCGTGAAAAAAGCAATCGTAGTTGCTCAGCATTTAGCAGCGAATGGCAGTCGGTTAAAAGGTATTCGGCTGGACTCTGGCGACCTTTGCCAGCTCAGCATTGAGGCAAGAGCGTTACTGGATGAGGCGGGATGCACTGACGTTAAGATAGTTGCCAGCAACGATCTGGATGAATACCGTATCAAAGCCTTAAAAGAGCAAGGTGCTAAAATAGACATATGGGGCGTAGGGACAAGATTGGTCACTGCCTACGATCAGGCTGCCTTGGGCGGTGTCTATAAGTTAGCGGCCTTAGAAGACCCCAAAAGTGGGCAAATGCTCGACAAAGTGAAACTATCAGAACAAAACATAAAAACCAGCTTACCGGGCAAGCTAAATAGCATGAGGTTATATGCTAAATCTTCACTTCCAGTGACTGACATTATATATAATGAAAATGAAGGTTTTAGTTCGAGGTACTTTAACCTTTACTCTAATAGTATTTCTGATATTGTCTATCACAAAAAAGAGACACAACTGCAAGCCATTTTCAAGCAAGGAAAACTTGTTTACCAATCGCCAGGATTGGATGCAATCAGAGCCTTTGCAATGAAGCAAAGTCGACTTTTCAAGGATGCCCCGCAGCATGTTAATGGCATAACTGAAAAGCTTCATCTTAAACGAGAAAAAATCATCAATAACTTAAGAAATCAAAACACAAAATGAAAAATGCGTTGATATTGGTCGACATACAAAACGACTTTTGCGAGGGTGGTGCTTTAGCCGTTCCGCAAGCAAATCAAATACTACCCATAGTAAATGATCTGTTAACACAATTCGATCTGGTATTCGCCACACTGGACTGGCATCCGCATAATCACGGGAGCTTTGCTGCTAATCATGAAAAAAAGCGGATTGGTGACCGCATTATCTTGAATGGCTTAGATCAAATCCTTTGGCCGAAACACTGTGTACAGAACACAAGTGGCGCAAAGCTACACGCTCAACTTAACCGTAGAAAAATTAAGCATTTCGTTCATAAAGGAACGGATAAAAACGTAGATAGTTACAGTGGCTTTTTTGACAACGGAAGAATACATTCCACGAATTTAGAGCATTTACTGAAAAAGCATGCGGCGTGTTTGTTGGCTTGGCACTCGATTATTGCGTGAAGTACACCGCTCTTGATGCCGTATCTCTCGGGTTCGAAACCTATCTCATAAAGGATGCTTCTAGAGCTGTAAATCTACAAGCTAATGATGGAGGCAATGCCTTATTGGAAATGAAATCCAAGGGCGTAAAAATCATCAATAGCACTGATTATTCAAAAGTGATCTGATAGGTGTATTTTTGTTGCAAACATATGGTTTATGCAGCAACGATACTTTCTCACGTTCCTATTGATTTCCTGTCTCATTCTCATTTCTTCTTGTTCTTCTAAGAACCTTCAGTCAGACCAACTGAAGGTAGATGAAAGCGAGTTGGCCAACTGGATGAGTGGCACTTTCAACAGCTATAGACAAGCACAACAGGATACCGATTACTACAACATCAACCTCAGAATGCTTCCTATTTGGGAAGATAGAACGGATGGTAAATGGTTGTACGTAGAGCAAGCCATTGCGAGCATGCAGGATCGCCCTTATCGCCAAAGAGTATACCACATACAAAAAACAGATAAATATTCTATCGAAAGTGTAGTTTATAGATTAGATAGTCAAGCACGATTTATTCAGGCGCATGCAGACCACCCTCTTTTTGAAAAAATCAATCCCGATTCATTAAAGATCAGAGAAGGCTGTAAAATAGTAATGACAAAATCCGCGAAGGGCTATGTTGGCAGTACGGTCGAAAAAGAGTGTGCCAGTAATTTAAGAGGAGCTTCCTATGCGACTAGTGAAGTTGTCATTACAGAAAACGCAATACTCAGTTGGGATCGAGGCTATGATGCACAAGACGAACAAGTTTGGGGTGCAGTGAAAAGTGGCTACTTATTTGAAAAAATAGATCCCCTTGCACTTCCCTATCCTATCAGTAGAATAGATGATGTGGTAGAAGTCCTCCACGGTAAAGAAGTAGCTGACCCTTATCGTTGGTTAGAAGATGACAATGCGCTAGAAACAAAAGATTGGGTAAATGCTCAAAATGCCCTCACGGATGCTTATTTGAGTTCATCCCCACATTTGTATGACATCCGAAAGAGAATGACTGAGCTTTGGAACTATGAAAAGCGAAAAATCCCATTTCAAAGGGGGGAGCATTTTTTCCAGTATAGAAATGATGGGCTACAATCTCATAATGTGCTTTTCAAGATGGCTACTCGTGATGGTGATGGAGAGGTCTTTTTAGACCCCAACACCTTTTCTGATGATGGCTCTGTATCCCTATCTAATATTTCTTTCTCCAGAGATAATAAGTATTTAGCCTACTCCACCTCCACCGGTGGTTCAGATTGGCGAGAGTACTATGTCATGGATGTTGATAAGGCTAAGAAGCTAGATGACCACTTGCAGAACATTAAATTTTCTGATGTTTCCTGGTATAATGACGGCTTTTTTTATGGTAGGTATATGTCGCCAGAAGCAGGAACTGAACTTTCAGGTAGCAATGAGTATCGTAAAATATATTACCACAAAGTAGGCACACCTCAATCCGAGGATATTTTAGTTTATGAAGACACGGAACACCCTCAACGCAGTGCTTATGTTAGCGTTCGTGGAAACATTCTCTTGCTTTTCATATCTGAACACGGGAAAAAAGGGAATAAAATATACTATTGCCCTGTGAGTACTTGGGAAAACCCCAACTTTCTACCTTTGATCAATGAATTCGGGCATCGATATAACATTGTTTATGTTAAAGATGATTGGATTTATGTTAAAACGGATCGAGACGCGCCCAATGGTTGTGTGAAGCGTTTCCACATCGATCATCCAGAATATAAAGATTGGCAACTGGTACTTCCGGAAGCTAAATTCGCCATACGCTCTTTAAAGATGAGGGCTAATTACATCATGGTGGAATATCTTGAGGATGTGAAAAGTGTGGCTTACATCTACAAAAAAGAAAAAGGGAAAGAACGGATCAGCAAAGACCCTCGTCAATCCAGTGTGTCCTACCAATTCATTGCTAAAACGC
The DNA here is from genome assembly GCA_020631675.1 of Bacteroidota bacterium. Taxonomy (GTDB): domain Bacteria; phylum Bacteroidota; class Bacteroidia; order Chitinophagales; family UBA2359; genus JAHDGT01. The sequence goes on along the minus strand of JAHDGT010000081.1, from coordinate 5,822 downwards.
CCGAAAGAGCGGGCATCATGAAAAACATACAGCTGCTTTCAAAAAGCAAAGAACTCTACTATCAATTGGAGTCTTTCTTGCAGCCACCTTCCGTATTCGTTTTTAACTGGGAAACCCAAGAAGAAAAAGCATTTTTCGAGCCTGAAGTGGATTTCAATTTCGAAGACTATGAAACTACTCAGATCTTCTATGCCAGTAAGGATAGTACACTTATCCCCATGTACATCACAGCAAAAAAGGGACTGGTGAAAGACCATAGTAATCCTGTACTCTTGTATGGCTATGGCGGCTTTAATATTTCCAGAATACCAGAATTTAAAGTAGAGCTACTCCCCTTCTATGAAGCAGGTGGGGTTTATGTTACCGTTAACCTTAGAGGTGGTTCAGAGTATGGCGAAGAATGGCATCAAGCTGGCATGCAACTGAACAAGCAGAATGTATTTGATGACTATATAACAGCCGCTGAATTTCTAATAGACCAAGGCTATACCAGTCCGAATAAATTAGCGGGTATCGGTCGCTCAAACGGCGGATTATTGATAGGTGCCGTCATGAATCAACGCCCGGAGCTATTTCGTGCCGCCCTACCGGTTGTAGGCGTGATGGATATGCTGCGCTATGAAAAATTCACCATTGGATGGGCTTGGGCCACGGAGTATGGCAGTGCCTCTGATTCCACTCAGTTTGAAAATCTATATTCCTATTCTCCCTATCACAATATAAAAGAGGGATTGAACTACCCTGCTACCTACATCATAACCGCCGAAAGAGATGATCGTGTAGTACCGGCTCACTCCTATAAATATGCTGCCAGATTACAAGCCGCATATGAAGGAGATAGACCTATGCTCATCAGAATTGACAAAGGCGCAGGACATAAGTCGGGCAGAACGACGGCTCAAAAAATTAAAGACTGGTCCGACCGCTGGGCATTCTTGATACGCGAACTGGATATGAAGAAGTAGCAATGAGTTATTGGAGAAAAAAAATAACAGCTACTCGCCAAATCTGGAGAGAAACTTACAGGAGCTGGTTGTCTAACAATCCATTTCAAACCAGTGCGGCATTATCCTACTATGCGCTATTCTTCCTGCCAGCTCTTTTGATCTTGGCAATTCGAATGGCAGGTGCTTTTTTTCGTCAAAGCGCAGTGCGTTCGGGTATCATAACTGAACTTGAAAAAATTCTCGGATTTGATGCCGCAAGTATGATCGATGTCATGCTCAAACAAAGCATCAACTTAGATGAAACCCCTAATGCCATACTCATAGCCGTAGGGACATTATTCTATGGAGCTACAGGACTGTTCATCTCCATGCAAAAAGCTTTGAATGCCATTTGGGGGGTACGCGCATTGAAAGTGTACGGACTATACAAAATAGCAAGAGATCGTTTATTCTCGATCGGACTTGTTTTTTTAACCATATTTCTATTCATCGCCTCCTTGATCTGTACCACCATCATTAACATTACAGCCGTATGGGTTGAAGAGAATTTCCCTCATCTCACCTACCACTATATTTCAACACTGAACCATCTGGTGGAGATAGGTATTTTCAGTATCTTATTCATTCTGCTGTTTAAGATATTACCCGATGTCTACATTAAATGGAGGCATGTGTGGTTAGGCGGGATCGTTACCGCATTCCTCTTTTCCATTGGTAAATTCGCACTCAGTTACTACTTCACACACGCCAGTCCGGGATCCGCTTATGGAGCCGCGCAGTCTATTATCTTAGTCTTACTATGGCTTTCCTATTCTTGCTTAATGATCTTATTCGGAGCTCAATTCACTAAGGTCATCACCCTTAGAGGAGAAGAGAAAATCCTGCCTACAGAATATGCGGAGTTGATCGATCAATGACTAAAGTAAGTACTTGGACAAAAAAAGGGCTGTTTCCTATTTTGGAAACAGCCCTTTTGTAAACCGATAAGATTTTGAAGGTGTCCGACTTTACTTCAGATCGACCTTAGTACTACCCATCATATAGCCATCTTGCCATACCTCAGCAGTGTATTCCCCTTGTGGGTAAGTATCTTGCTGCCAGTACATGCAGTAGGTATCCTGCTGTCCGCGATAGTCTATAGTACCAGCTGTGGTAAAGCGCATTTCCTCGCCTGTATCCGCATTTTCAAAGGTTCCTGAACCCTGTGCAGGCAAATAAACGGGTTCTCCTTTTCCAGTGGTTAAACGCATCATTACATCTTTACCACCAGACTGCGCCAAAGGGTTCGGCATCACATCAAAACAGACTCGTATCTTTTCAGTTTGACGTGCTTTTTTCACCTCAATCTCTTTGCCGTTTTTCTTGTATTTCACGCCATCAGCACGTACAGCAGATGCTTGAAGTACCTGACCACGAGTTACCTTGGCCGTCAGCATATCCTTTTCCTCTGATAACTCACTGCGCTCAGATTCTAAAGTACGTTTGGTGTCCTCCAGATCCACGATAGCTGCAGCTTTTTCCGTTACCTCTTCTTGCAGTTTCACATTAGAGGTGGTAAGCAGTTCTTTTTCGGCTGTCAGCGTCTGATTATCTCTATCCAGCTGTTGGTTTTTGTATTGTAACTCAGCGATCTGCTGCTTGTAATTATCTACATCATAACGCATAGAAGCGATCAGGTCTCTCGCTTGCTGTAATTCACCTCTGCTGGCTCTGCCACTGCGTAATAAGCGCTCGATCTCGGCTTGTTTCGCCTCCACATCTTCTTGGATCTGTACCAGTGTACTGTCTAACTCAACATTTTCTTGCTTGTACATCTCCAGTTCCTCCATTACGCGATCATACTCGTTCTCCAAGTCGGCCTGCTGTTGCCCCAAGACCTCCAAAGCCTCCGTATGTTGGTTGCGCATGCTCAGATTATTGTAAAGCAAAATACCGCTCAACAACAATAACAATAAAATACCAGCCACGAAAAAGGGGGTGTTATTTCCGCTACCTGCCATAATTTGAAATTTAAATTAAAGGGATGAGTGTGATACAACCCACTTTCGACCAACACTGTGTTATAGTGAATTGGGTGAATTGATTACTTACAAAAGTAGCTATCCCTTGCTTATTATTAAAACCAAAGCTTGAATAGTAGTGTTTTATGGTCATCTAGCCTTAGTAAAGCTGATTTATTTAAGAGCTTGTACTAGTTTGGGTACATCAATTCATTTTATTTCTTATGTCGAATACAAAACTAACAGACAGCTACTGGCAAAACCGCTACGAAAAGGGCGAAATTGGTTGGGACATGGGGCAGCTTAGCCCTCCGCTAAAAGCTTACTTTGACCAGTTAACAGATAAAAAAGCACGCATACTAATACCTGGCTGCGGCAATGCCCACGAAGCTGCCTATCTGCACGAACAAGGCTTCACGAATGTATTTCTGCTTGATTGGGCAAAAGCACCTTTAAAAGCCTTCCACGAGCAACATCCTGATTTTAATCAGAATCATCTACTGCACATTAACTTCTTTGAATTCAACACAGCAGCTTCCGCTCGTTTTGACCTGATCATAGAGCAAACTTTCTTTTGTGCCATTAACCCCAGCTTGCGACCAGCCTATGTGCAGCAATGTGCTAAGCTTTTAAAACCAACTGGCAAACTAGTCGGATTATTGTTCAACATCCCACTATACGAAGATCACCCGCCTTATGGTGGACAAAAAGAAGAATACGAAAAACTCTTTTCCACACAATTCCATATACATACGATGGAGACTTGCTACAACTCCATTTCACCACGAGCTGGCAATGAACTCTTTCTTAAGTTGTTGGCTAAATGACTTTACTTTAGGCTTTAACAAATAATAAGAAACTAAAAAGCCTTAAACAACGTTAGTGTTGGCGATGACTGTGCAAGATTATCCTTAGATACCGATACTTTTCAAATGTATAACAGTCACAAAGTCGTTCAAAACTTCTTCATATTTACTTCTTTTGGTGACCACGAGCGTGTTGTGTGCTCGTGGTCTTTTTTTTATGGCTTCAACTCCGCCGCTACCCAATCTTCGAACTGCTTATTTTGTGCTTCATATTCCTTGGTCGCCGGACCATTATAGCCCGTATGCACATGCTTCACTTTGCCATCATAACCAATGATCACACTGGTCGGGTAAGCCGTTACTTTATCTAAAAAAGGCAGTGCTTTACTCGCTAGCTTCTTATCCGCCTCGCCCCCATACAGCATAGTATAAGGGATGTCAAAATGTGCAGCGTATTTATCCATCACTGGTTTCGCCTCCTGGAACTCATCAGCAGACTCAAAAGCCAAAGCCACGATCTCTAAACCATCCTTATGATACTTCTTGTGGAGGTCAACAAAAAACTCCGTCTCGTCCCTGCAATTGGGGCACCATGTACCCATGATCTGCAGCAAAACCACTTTATCTTTAAAGCGTTCATCTTTTTCCGTCACTACTTGCCCATCTTTCAGATCAAAACCTTTAAAAGAAGGTGAAATCCCCTTATCCCATGCCGTAAGTGTGGTAGGGTCAGGCATAGATACGGTATCATCTCTATAAGCCGTCCAGGTCTCATGCCAGTGGTTCCCACTGTAAAAATGCCCTTCCAGATCCTTGTACTCATCGATCTGTGCCGTGAACATAAACGCATGCGAACCATCAAAACAAGACAATGACAATTTGCCATTGCCCGCATTGCCTTCTAAGAATCGGTAATCCCCTGTAGGCGTCTGAAAAGTACCCGTCACTCGATCACTCCCCTCGGCTTGAACAAACTCCGCCACCGCATCCGTCTTGCTGGATCTGCCCGGACCAAAAAACATCGTTGCCCACCTGCCATTCACATTGATCGGCTCTTCCTCGTAGTTGTGAATAAAACGCGTACTATCCCCGTACAAAGCATAAAAAGGAATCACATAATCCTTACCCTTAGCATAGTTGTGCCAACGCCCGTGCAAACGGATCTTATTATAGCGCACCCGGATCTCAGAATCATAATGCGGAAACTTCGCACTCAAAATGCTATCTCCCTCCATCGTCACATCATCCACCAAGATCCGCTCCGGACCATTTATGAAAGTCATCGTGTACTTCCCGTCCTTTTCAGCGAACTCAAAATTCACCGGCAAACGAATCGGCTCATGCTCATTCAACATCAAATACGCCTTCCACAAACCCGGCTGTATCGGCAGATCTTTATCCAAATCCATTTTCCCTTTTTTAGTTGACTTAGCGTCATTCGCATCCCCACTTTCACCTCCACCACAAGAAAAAAGTAAAGCAGTGACCAGCAATACCAGCATGTATGATAGACCAAAGCTTAACTTTCCAACTCTCTCTTTTAAAACCATATCAAATCAATTGTGCTAATTCGTAATCAGATACTAATGGCGCATGTCCGCAATTAAAGCCTGCGCTGCTTCAAGGAACAATTATCGGCTTTCGGAACAAAATCTCACGTCTCGAGTCTCATGTCTCAAGTCTAAAAAAGCGCAAGCTTTAACTGCGTCCACCGGGCTATCCGTTCAAATTCCCCAGCCATCTGCTGCTTCGCTGGCAGGCATAAAAATGGCTACCTCTGGGCCGCCTTTTTATGCCGCCGCTCAGGGCGCATCTGGCTGGCTCATAACCACTCCTATCCCTTGCGCAACACACCGGACAATGTTTACCCTTATAGGTTTACCCCATAAACGTAGAGACGCATTGCATCTATCTACCGCGTACAGAATATGAACGTCTTCTCTTGTAGCGGCGCTGCTTGCCTGCGCCTTTTGCTAAACGAACATATTTTCTATCGAAAAAACAAATCCTAGAGAACCGATTTATCGAGTCTCCCGCCGAACAGATCCGCCACAACAAATATAGATACC
>JAHDGT010000080.1 GCA_020631675.1 Bacteroidota bacterium | reverse complement strand
CAGCCCGCCGCTCAATAGTGCTTGGGGCTACCTCATACCACTCCTATCCCTTGCGCGAGCATAGGGTAAATTTATTTGATTAGTCGTAGCGTTTGATCTCTCCAGAATCAATTTTACCAACATAACCATCGATCTCGTCTCGCACCACATTTCTTAAAATGTACAGACCCAAGATATTGGGGAAGCACATTCCGAAGATCATCATATCAGAGAAGGTGACCACATTTCCTAAGCTAGACGCGGCACCAACGATAACGAACAAGCAGAAAATCACTTTGTAAGCGATTTCAACACTTGCTCCTCTTCCGAATAAATACGTCCATGCTTGTAAGCCGTAGTAAGACCAAGTGATCATAGTAGAAAACGCGAATAGCATTACAGCAATTGAAAGTATGTAAGGGAACCAGCTGATCACGCTAGCAAAAGCTTGAGATGTTAAAGCAACACCATCCGCGTTCGCATCCATATTACCAGTGATCACGATCACTAAAGCCGTCATGGTACAAACCACTACCGTATCAATAAAAGGCTCTAATAAAGCAACGATTCCTTCACTGGCGGGTTGATTCGTTTTAACGGCCGCATGTGCTATAGAGGCTGAACCTACACCTGCCTCATTAGAGAATGCCGCCCTTCTAAAACCCTGTATTATAGCACCGATAGCACCACCTGCCGCAGCATCCGCAGAGAAAGCACCTGCGAATATCTTTCCGAAAGCAGCTGGGATCTCAGTGAAGTGATACCCTAAAATCACCAATGCGGCAGCTACATAGATACCCACCATCAAGGGAACGATCTTGTCTGTAACATTCGCGATGCTCTTGATCCCTCCGATGATCACCACACCAACAAACACCGCCATGATCATACCGAATACCCAGCCAGAGTTCTCCATGATACCGAATGTACCGCTGAATTGCTGGAAAGCTTGGTTCACCTGAAACATATTTCCACCACCGAAAGAACCCAAAATACACATCACAGCAAATAAAGCCGCTAAGACTTTACCAAAACCGCCCATGCCCTTATCGGCCAATCCTTGACTCAAATAATACATTGGTCCGCCATATACCTTGCCCGTTTCGTCCATCTGGCGATACTTAACACCTAAAGTACATTCTGTCAACTTCGTACTCATACCCAAAAGACCGGCTATGATCATCCAGAAAGTAGCTCCTGGTCCACCGACAGAGATGGCAATAGCCACACCTGCAATATTCCCAAGCCCTACCGTACCCGATAAAGCGGCGGTCAAAGCTTGAAAGTGAGACACCTCACCTTTATCATCGGGATCGGTATACTTTCCTCTAACCACATCAGTAGCTAATTTAAAGCCTCTGATATTGATGAAACGCATGAATATGGTAAAGAACACAGCAGCTACGACCAGCCACAATAAGACAAAAGGTATCTCTTGCCCCCCTATCTTAGTAATTGGAAAGAAGATGATCGCCACAAAAAAATTGGCGACATGACCAAAGGCCTCATCAATGGTCTCGTCCAAACCCCTAGCCATCAGCCATTGAGGGGAAGTCATTAGCGCAATAAGTAGAAATAGCAGTTTTCTCATGTGTAGGGATAGTATGTTGTGTGTTCAAAATAGCAGGAACAAGCACAAAACATTAAATTTGAAGAAGTCCGAATATACATCATGTTCAGTTAATATTGAAGTAATCTCAACCCTAAACTTCTGCAGCTATGTCAAACCAAGTACGGCCCTTTCTTAATATTGTTTGTATACAATTCGATATAGTCTGGGAGAAACCAGAAGAGAACTTAGCCATACTAGGAGAACTTTTAAATCAATTAGAGGGTAAGCAAGTAGATTTAATCGTTCTACCAGAACTCTTTACTTCGGGTTTTAGCATGTCTCCTACTACATTCGCCGAAACCATGGATGGTATTACTATATCTTGGATGAAAGAGCAGGCTAAACGATTTAAAGCCTTGATCATGGGGAGTGTTGCTATAAAAGAAAAAGGAAAGTATTTTAATCGCGTTATAGCAGTAGACCCAGATACAAATAAGGTCTGGCAATACGATAAGCGACATCTTTTCCGCATGGGCGGTGAACATGATGTATACCAAGCTGGGCGAGAAAAAGTCGTCATTCCATTTAGAGGGTGGAAAATAGCTCCAATGGTCTGTTATGATTTAAGGTTTCCTGTTTGGAGTAGAAGAAGCCTGAAACAAAAACCGAATTTCGATTATGATGTATTGGTTTATATGGCTAACTGGCCAGAGAAACGGCAATTAGCCTGGCAGCTACTGCTCCATGCAAGAGCCATAGAAAACGCTGCATATGTTATTGCGTGTAACAGACTTGGTACAGATGGCACCAATACTGACTACATAGGTCTTTCACAAGTCATAGATCATAGAGGAGGTATCTTATGGAGAGCGAAAAGAAATCACAAATTACCTCATATCGCGCAGATTGGTCATGAAGAGTTGAGCAGCTTCCGCAACAAATTCCCTGTACATCTCGATGCTGATGTATGATCACATCAACCACCTCAAAATAAAAAGCCCCTTGTATTAGTATACAAAGGGCTTTTTTAGCTATTCTATTAGCTTAATCTGAAAAGACAAGTGCTTTACTCACCGTCGTAATCAATATTTACTGAACGAGGCGTTTCTCCTGTAGGAGTGGTTGCGGCACCTCTATCAATAAAGGCACTACTTAAAATACATAAAACGAATAATACGACCACTAGAGTCCATGTGGCTTTATCAAGAAAACTATTCGTTTGCTGAACCCCTCCGCCTAAGGAGCCACTGCCGCCTCCGCCGAAGCCAGCACCTAGACCTCCTCCTTTCGGATTCTGGATCAAAACGATCAACATCAATAAGACGCTGACAGCAATGATCATGAGTGTTAAAAAAACTACCATTTTATAGCTTATTTTTTAGTTGTTCTATTCGACCCGCAAAGTACGTGCTTTTTTCAGGATATTTCAAACGTAACTTATCATAAATGCTGATCGCACGCGTATAATGTCCCTGTCGGGCATAAACTTTAGCCATTGTTTCTGAAATCAAGTTGTCATCCTCATCAAAAGCGGACATTATCGGATTGTTTGAGGGAGTTTTGACTTTCGCATTCTCAGCCAGACCCGAATGCCCTTTCATATACTGACGAATCTCTTCTTGATCATTATCAGACATTCTAAGCGCACTACTTTCTTCTACAACCTTAGCTTCCGGAGCATTGTCTTTCGACTGCGGGCCATTCCCCAACCAATCATCAAATGAGCGTTTGTTTTTCTTATAGGAATCTACTTTCGCTTTTAGATCCCTCAAAAGGTCATTATCCTCTTCCACACTTTTAGCCGCACTTTGAATGACTTTCGCCTCCCGCATTTCACGTAGGTCCATTTCAACATCATTCTTTACTGTTTCCACCTCCTGCAATGCTAGCGCGCTATCCGGGGTGTCCTCTACTACCTCTGGTAGGTCATCTGTCCCTTTAAGAGCAGCCAACTCTCGTTTCACTTTTTCTTGGGCTTCTTCACTAATAATGCCCGTATCCAATTGGGAAGAAGGCAAATCATCCGTCAAATCCTCGTTATCATTGCCAAACACCTCGTTCAGTAAGCCAGCATCTGACTTTGGTAATTCTTTATTCACTTCTACTGTCTCTTCCATCTTTTCTGCTACTACACTATTCTGCTCAACATCACTATGTTCAAGTGCTTCTTCTGTGGTTGCTAGCTTGTTTGCGTTATTGTCATCAACTTCTACTAGAGCAGGAGTTTGCCCCTGTAAGAAGTCCTTATCCTCAACTGTAGAAGTGCTTGTTACTTCATCAGCTGCATCGCGCTCTTCTGGTGAGGGGGTTGACCCTTCAACTAAGACGCGGTGCTGGTGTGCGGCTATAATATTATCAGGCAAACGGTCTATACCTGGAAAAGCGCCTTCATTCAATAGTTTGAAAAGCACGTATCGACTTGATGCATAAGTCGCAGCTCTTCCCATAGCGGCTTTTTTATCATCGCTGCCAATTTCCTCTGCCTTTTTCGCAAGTAGCAAATGAGCACTTTGGAAATAGGGGTAGGCTTCAACAAGATTACGTAAATCGTTGACATGAACCCCTTCCAGTTGAGAGGTATCTTTTAGTACTTTGATTAGTTCTTTGCTATTCATACGATCGAGGAGACTGTTTAGGTCAAGCTACAAAGCTTGTATTACGTTACAAAAAGCAGCCCAAAAAATCACCAATTGGAAAAGGCCTTATTAAAAATATCGGTCACTATTCGATCCGTGATTTCTTCTACTAACTGATCTTCAACATCATTTAAGTTCACATCGCTATCGAAGTTCTCAAAATGTTGGAAAGTATTATTCCATTTCTCGGCAGTAACATTGTTAACGTATTCTACCTTCACAGAAACGGTAAGTCTATTTTGAGCAGCTCTATCATTCGCAGCAGAAGCCGCCGGGCCAACGAAGTAGTTCAATACCGCACCAGAAAACTCTACATCGCCTGAGCTATCTACAATATCCAAGCGTGCTTCACTACTGAACTTATCTTTCATTTTTTCCGTGATGGTCTGACTGAGGTTCGCATTCACAATACCTGCCAGATTCGGGAATGTCTCTACACTAAAACTCTTCACATTGGGGTCAACACTGACACCTGTGAAAGAATACTGCACTTTACAAGCATAGGAAAGCATGATAAAGGTACAGATGGCAAAAGTAAGAATGTTCCTTAAATAGCGCATGCGCTTGATGATAGTTAAAAGAATAGTGATCTCATTCTCTGATCTCGTACTCTTTGATTTTCCTGTACAGGGTACGTTCCGATATTCCTAAATCACGAGCTGCGTCTTTTCGCTTACCTCTATGCTTTTTGAGCGCTTTTTGAATGAGTTCTTTTTCTTTATCCGCTATAGAAAGAGATTCTTCCACTTCAATATGCTCATTGTAAGCATCTTGTTTGAATTTCCCATCTCCACTTGTTCTTAATAAGATGGGCTGTTGCGCATTTGCCCCTATCTGTGGGTAAGACGTATAATTTGTTGTGCTGGAACTTGGAGCCGGCACCTCTGTTTCAGACCAAACAGGCTGTGCGGTATCATTCGCGAAAATCGTATCTGGCATATCAGCCGATCGGCCACCTAAGCGTAAAATCGCTTGTTTCAGATCAGTAATATCCTTGCGCATGTCAAAGAGGATCTTATAGAGTATATCTCTATCAGAAAAAGAAGCATCCGCATCCGCCTCTTGGCGTAATAAGGCCGGCAATCTATTATCTACATTGACCTTAGGCAGGTAGCTCACCAATTGAGCCGCTGTTACATTTCGATCTTCCGACAAAACCGTCATCTGCTCGGCCACATTCTTCAATTCTCGGATGTTACCCGGCCATGGGTATCTCAGTAGCAGATCTTTGGCTTCTGCATCTAAGCGCAAAGGCTGTATGCGATAACGATCCGCAATGTCTATGGAAAACTTTCTGAAAAGAAGGGGGATATCTTCTAAGCGTTCACTAAGGGGAGGGATTCGGATAGGGACCGTACTCAATCTATAGTATAGGTCTTCTCTGAATTTCCCGTTTCTAACAGCGGTCAACAGATCCACATTCGTTGCGGCCACTACTCGCACATCTGTTCGGATGACTTTTGAGGAACCCACTTTTATGAACTCCCCACTTTCCAAGACCCTTAGTAACCTTGCCTGTGTACCAAGGGGCATCTCTCCGATCTCATCTAAGAATATGGTTCCTCCATCCACACCTTCGAAGTAGCCTTTACGTTTGTCTGTTGCCCCAGTAAAAGCACCTTTCTCATGACCGAATAATTCAGAATCGATCGTTCCTTCTGGTATAGCCCCGCAGTTGACAGCGATAAAACCATTATGCTTTCTCGGACTTAAATCGTGAATGATCTTACTGAACACCTCCTTCCCTACCCCGCTTCCTCCAAGGATAAGCACAGAAAGGTCTGTCGGTGCAACATCCATTGCCCGTTGAAGTGCATTATTCAAGCCCAAGGTGTTGCCAATAATGCCGAAGCGTTGTTTTATCGATTGTAATTCCAAGATATAATTGGGTGTCGTAAGTAAAAGTAATTGGTCAGACAGCAAATTCAGACTATCCGATTTCTGCTAAACCCCTAGCCTTTCCCTTTAATGTAGCAGACGAGCAAGACTCGATCAATACATCAACGTATTGGCCTATCTGATAGTTTTCTTTCGGAAAGATCACCATCTTATTTTGATCATTTCGTCCACAAAGGTCCTCATCGGAACGCTTTGATGGTTTTTCGACCAACACTGTGCAAACTTTACCTACAAATTGCTGATTACGTGCTAAGGCATGTTCATTTTGAAGTGCAATGACTTCCTGTAAACGAGCTTTTTTCACTTTTTCAGGCACATCATCTTCATATCTCCTAGCTGCGAGTGTGCCAGGTCTTTCGGAATAGGCGAACATATAGCTCATATCATAGCGTACCCAACGCATCAAGCTCATGGTTTCGGCATGGTCTTCATCTGATTCAGAACAGAAGCCAGTAATGATATCGCTAGAAATCGCACAATCGGGAATGATTCTACGGATCGCGTTCACACGCCCTTCATACCACTCTCGGTCATAGGTGCGGTTCATTTTCTTAAGTATTCGAGAACTACCAGACTGGACCGGCAAATGTATATAGTTACAAACATTCTCATGCTCCGCCATGGCATGAAGCACATCGTCCAGCATGTCTTTGGGGTGAGATGTACTAAACCGTACACGTAGTAGTGGATTGACTGCTGCCACCATGCTCAGTAATTGAGCGAAAGTGACCGTTTCATCTGTTTCTGGATGCTTCCACTTGTAGGAGTCGACATTTTGACCTAATAGCGTTACTTCTCTGTATCCTCTATCGAATAATTCCTGGGCTTCCGCAACGATCGAGAAGGCATTTCTACTGCGCTCTCTACCTCTGGTAAAAGGCACTACACAGAAAGAGCACATATTATCACAGCCTCTCATGATCGAGATGAAACTTGTCACTCCATTAGCATCCAATCTGACCGGATTGATGTCTGAATAGGTTTCTTCTCTCGACAGTAGTACGTTGACCGCTTTTTGTCCGTCGCCAGCATCTGCTACCAAATCGGGCAAGGTACGGTAGGCATCCGGACCGACAACAATATCAACGATCTGTTCCTCGTCAAGTAGTTTACTCTTCAACCTTTCGGCCATACAGCCCAATATACCCACTAATGTTCCCGGGCGGTTTTGCTTCAATTTATTGAAGGTGTTCAGCCTATTTCTTACCCGTTGCTCTGCCTTTTCTCTGATCGAGCAGGTGTTCAACAAAATAAGATCGGCTTCTTCATAGTTTTTTGTCAATCCAAAACCAGATTCTAATAAGATAGAAGCCACGATTTCAGAATCACTGAAATTCATTTGACAACCATAGCTTTCAATGTAGAAATTTTTACCATTGACCGAAGCTGCTTTTTGGGCGTCTGTTAAATTCAGTGCCTCTCCTTGACGGTCTTCGGCAAGTGGTTGGTTGTGACTTTGATCTTCGCGGATCCTATCAACTGCTGTATGTATATCTAACTGCTGCATAAACTATTTACTATCAAAAGTCTATTCAGTACCTACGTACTTAGCAAGCGAAGATACGAGATTTCATTGAGCTATGTGACAGATTGTCAGCTATGTCAACAAAATTTAACGCTAATGTGCTGCGCAATGGACAGGAGTGGAAATGAGGGGACGGATCAATAGCGGTTTTTGGTCTTGCCTGCTATGTTCTGGAGTAGTTCTTTGGCGCGGAACAATTGCGCTTTTACCGTACCTAAAGGTAGCTTGGTGGTATTGGCGATTTCCTCGTAACTCAATTCTTGTAAATAGCGCAGCTCGATGAGGCGTCTATATTTAGGATTCAAGCGCTCGATCACCTCACGTGCCATGAGGATACGTTGGTTCTTTATAGCTTTTTCTTCTGGATCAAGACCGGTATGCGGTATGTCACGTGCCGGGCCGTCTTCTCCATCTCCACCTACGGGTTCATCAATGGAGAAGGTATTGATTCTTTTTTTGCGGATAAAATCAATAGCATTATTGATCGCGATGCGATACAGCCAAGTACTAAAGGCATAATCCGCGCGATATTTTTCGAGTCGGCTAAAGGCTTTGCCGAAAGCTTCCATGGTCAGATCATCAGCATCATCGCGATTATTGACCATTTTTTGGATCATGAAAAAGATAGAGTCACGATAGCGAGCCATCAGTTTACCGAAGGCACGTTGATCGCCAGCTAAAGCCATTTTAACCAATTCGTGGTCTTGCTGTATACGATCGGCCTTTCTTTTACTCAAATTGACCGTAATGCGGAAGTCTTTGGTTAGCTCGACTTCGTTACGGTAGGGCATATAACCCGCACTGGTGATCACCAGTCTATCCATCTCTAGCTCTGTTTCCACTTCAAGAGTGAATTGGCCTTGGATATTCGCAAAAACCGCTTTTGATCGCTGAGATTTCAGATAGATATTCGCATCCGCTAAAAATTCACCTGTTTTAGCATCTTTAACCAGTCCGCTTAGTGTTATTTTTCTCTTTTCGCCCATTCTGTAAATTCATGACCGCCTCGTATTACACTAAATGAAAATACGATATAGTAAAAAACGTGTAAAAAATCGAATATAGGTGTACAAAAAACCAATGCATACTGCTTAAACCGGCAAAACCAAGTTCCCAAAATAATCCATTGCAGCAGCATTCTCAATGTGAACAAAGGTAGTACAAATTGAAAATATTCCCCAACGACGAAAATATACAATATCAGTCCATATGTCAAGAGCTGAGTAATAGAATACAGACCTAAAGCAACTTTATGTTTAGTGCTATATACTGTTGAAGTACTTAAATGTCGCTGTTTTTGTTTGTACCAAAGTCTCCAGTTAGCTGGTGGATCTGACCAACAATAGGTATTTTGACTCTCTACAATCGCAGTGTTTTTTTCATCGGCCACCTCTTTTATGAACAAATCATCGTCGCCAGAAGCGATGTGTTCATGCGAGTTAAAGCCGTTTACTTTGTAAAACAATGACCTATGGTACGCCAAATTACGCCCTACACCCATATAAGGTAGACCTAGCTTCGCAAATGAAGTATACTGCATTGCGGTATGCGCGGTTTCATATGCGACCACTTTATTTAAAAAGCTTGATGAAACGTTATAGGGCGCAAGCCCCAAGACGATCTTTTTATCTTCAGAAAACGGGCGACTCATTTCTTTTAGCCAATGATGTGTCGCAGGTACGCAATCCGCATCAGTAAGCAGCAGTTGATCGTATTTTGCCATTGTAATGGCTTGTGCCAGTGCTCTTTTCTTACCCGGATGTGCGGCATCTTCCGCACTTGTTTGACCAATCCGTATTCGATCAGGATATTTCGCTCTCCAGTGATTCATAATGGCATAAGTATCATCCGTTGAACCATCATCTATTAAAATGATTTCAAAGTCGGGATAATCTTGCGCTAAGAGTTCAGGAATCAGGGCGAGCAGGTTTTTAGCTTCATTTCGGGCGCAGACTAAAACGGAAATGGGAATATCGGGAATCGCACCTTCTTCGGAAGAAGTTGGGGAAGGAGTGCGCTTGGTCTTAATGATCGAGCGACTGTAGACAAACCCGTAGTAGAAGATTTGAATGAGTAAACAGAGGATACAGATTATGGTAAGCAGGAGACTAATGATGATGGGTATTTGAAAGGTTCTATCTTTGAGGCGGTTTAAAGTTATTGTCGAAGATCAGAACGTGTTTAAAATCGAGCATGCAATTTAATATAGAAAAAGTAGATTCCGCAGGACAAGCCAGAGCAGGCACGATCACTACCGACCACGGAGAGATCCCAACGCCTATTTTCATGCCTGTAGGAACAGTGGCAAGTGTGAAAGCCGTACATCAACATGAGTTGAAAGAAGAGATAGATGCTCGCATCATTCTGGGCAATACTTATCATTTGTATTTACGCCCGGGCATGGAAGTGCTGAAAGCGGCCGGTGGATTGCATCGTTTCAATGGCTGGGACCGTCCTATATTGACCGATAGTGGCGGCTACCAAGTTTACTCTTTAGCCAATAGCAGAAAGATCACCGAAGAAGGGGTGAAGTTCCAATCGCATATAGATGGTTCTCGGCATTTGTTCACACCGGAGAACGTGATGGATATTCAGCGCATCATTGGTGCGGACATCATTATGGCTTTCGACGAGTGTACGCCTTACCCTTGCGATTACAAATATGCCGAGCGTTCCATGCATATGACCCATAGGTGGTTGAAGCGCTGTTGTGATCGCTTTGACCAAACAGAGGGCTTGTATGGTTATGAGCAAACTTTACTGCCTATTGTTCAGGGTAGTGTTTACCCGGAACTGCGAAAAAAGAGTGCTGAAAAGATCGCTTCTTTTGACAGAAAGGCGAACGCTATAGGTGGTTTATCTGTTGGAGAACCTGCGGAAGACATGTATGCGATGACCGATGTGGTGACCGCTATATTGCCCAAAGAAAAGCCTCGCTATTTGATGGGGGTCGGCACACCGATCAACTTATTGGAGACGATCGACTTGGGCATTGATATGTTCGACTGTGTGATGCCTACGCGTAATGCGCGACATGGCATGTTATTCACCGCAGAGGGTATCATTCACATCAAGAATAAAAAGTGGGAGCACGACTTCTCTCCTATTGATGCGACTTCTCCTGCTCAGACCAGTAGGAATCATTCAAAAGCATATTTGCGCCATTTGTTCAAATCAAAAGAGCTATTGGCGGCGCAGATCGCCAGCATTCACAACCTGAGTTTTTATTTGTGGTTGGTCAAAGAAGCTCGAGCACATATCTTAGCGGGAGATTTCCGAGCATGGAAAACCACTATGGTCAAGCGACTTGGTCAGAAAATATGAAGATCCTCGACAAATATATCATTGGTAAGTTTCTGGGCACTTTCGTGTTCACCATTTTGATGTTCATTATGGTGGCGGTGGTGATCGACTTGGTGGAGCATATGGATGACTTCATCGATAAAGAAGCACCCACTAACTTGATCATTAGTGAGTATTACGTCAACTTCATTCCACATATCATATTCCTGCTGTTCCCGCTATTCGTCTTTATAGCGGTGATCTTTTTCACCTCTCAGCTGGCCTCTCGTTCTGAGATCGTAGCCACTTTGGCAGGTGGAATCAGTTTTTATAGGTTGTTATTCGGTCCTTATCTATTTGCGGCGGCAATATTGGTCGCCCTACAGCTCTATGCGAATCACTATGTAGTACCAGATGCCAATAAAACAAGGCTTGATTTCGAGAGTCAGTACATGAAGCGCCGAAAGATCGCGACGAATAAAAATGTGCATATGCAGATCGCTCCCAATCAGTTCATTTATATGGAGAGCTTTGTGTACAAGGATAGCGTTGGACGTAAATTCACCCTTGAAAAATTGGGAGATGACGGACTTGTAGAAAAGTTATCGGCCAGAAGAATTGAGTGGAAAGGCAAAACCCAGAAGTGGAAGCTCCGAAATTTTGTACACAGAAGTATAAATGGCTTAGACGAAAACATTACAACAGGTGTAGAGAAAGACACCACTTTCCAGTTCGTTCCTGCTGACCTTAAAAGTCAGGTGCGCTTAAAAGAGGCCATGACCCGTACCGAGTTGTTGAGCCATATAGATAAAGAAAAAACAAGGGGGGCGCCAAATGTGGAGTTTTACGAGGTAGAACACCATAAACGCAGTTCTGTTCCTTTTGCGACCTTCATTTTGACCACTATCGCATTGGCTGTAGCTTCTAGGAAAACAAGAGGCGGCATGGGGCTGCACCTATTCATTGGTATCGCGATCAGCTGTGCTTACATTATTTTCATGCAATTTTCCACTACTTTCGCTACGAATGGAAACCTGTCCCCTTTGCTGAGTGTATGGATACCCAATATTGTTTTCGGACTATTGGCTTTCATCTTAGTATTAAGAGCCCCCAAGTAAAATCACCCTATTCTACCCCCTATCACTTTGTTCAAAGATCATTTACATCTCCATTTTGTCGTCTTGCTCTTCGGCTTTACGGCCATCTTCGGCAAGTACATTAGTTTAAATGCTGATGAACTCGTGTTTTACCGCATGCTATTGGCCGCTCTGGCAATAGGTGCTTACCTTTTCTATAAAAAGACTAGCGTAAGACTAAGTACCAAATCTCTATTTCAAATATTAGGTGTTGGTGGCGTAGTAGCCATACATTGGATCACCTTTTTCCAAGCGGTCAAAGTATCTAATGTATCCGTTACACTGGGTTGTATGGCCAGTGCCACGCTCTTTACCAGCTTTTTAGAACCACTCTTTCAAAAGAGGCGGATCTCTTGGATCGAGGTATTGATCGGTTTGGTCATCATTGTGGGTTTGTACATCATTACCCAATTCGCTTTTGAGTATAAGCTTGGGATCATCTACGCCTTGGTCTCCGCTTTTCTTGCCAGTCTGTTCGGCGTATTGAATCAGCAGCTTATTAAAAAGCATGATTCAGTGGTCATTTCTTTTTACGAAATGATCGCGGGTTTCTTGTTGGTCGGCAGCTTTTTACTGATCAAAGATGGCTTTGTCACCCCGCTCAATAGCATGGGCAGTTTAGAGTGGGCGTCTTTACTCACGCTTGCTTTTGCCTGTACCGCTTTTGCTTTTGTCAGCTCGGTGCACTTACTCAAACGACTGTCTGCTTATACCATTTCTCTCGCCATTAATATGGAGCCGGTTTACGGCATCATCATGGCTTATTTCATCTTCGGTGATTCCGAGCGCATGGACAGTGGGTTTTACTGGGGGGCTTTCATCATTATTGCTGCTATTGCTTTGTATCCTATTTTGAAGAAGCGGTACCCGGTATCTCCCGCTTGATTTCATTTTATTCCTTTGGGTGCGTTGGTGCAATAAAAAGGGGGGGTGTTTTTTCATTCAATACCTTTTGGGATGAGGACAAATTATTTCAATTCGGCACAAAGACGTTGCATGCAACGTCTCTACCAAATACCCCTTTTTACTGCACCAAGCGGGCTATCCGTTCCTACAAAATGGGCTATCTGGGGGTTCGTCGCTCTACTTGGCGGTGGCTACCTCTGGGCCGCCCCCGCCAAGCAGGCACTCACACCCCATCTATCCCATTTAGTACCACTCCTATCCCTCGCACGGAAAACAATTTTGA
>JAHDGT010000588.1 GCA_020631675.1 Bacteroidota bacterium | reverse complement strand
CCGACAGATAGCCCACTTTATTTGAGCGAATAGCCCGGCCCGCAGGGCGCAGCATGTTTTTTTAGACATAAGATTTAAGACATAAGAACTAAGATTTTTTGCTTGTGCTGCTTGAAAGCATGTTGATAGTTGGATGAGGCTATTTTGATTAGATATGCTTAAATTTGCAAAGTCGATAAACGAAATAGCTCTGGCTATCGTTTAATTTTTTGAGAACTATTTTCAGACATATACTATATCATGGGAAGAGCATTTGAAGCTAGAAAGCATAAGAAAATGAAGCGCTGGGGCGCGATGGCGAAGGCATTTGTAAGAGTGGGACGTCAGTTGAGTGTGGCGGTGAAGCAGGGTGGTCCTGATCCGGAAACGAACCCGAAATTGCGCTTGGCGATTCAGAATGCGAAGGGGGTGAATATGCCCAAAGATCGTATTGAAGCGGCGATCAAGAAAGCTTCTTCAAAAGATGAGAAGGATCTGACGGATATGGTATATGAGGGCTACGGCCCTTATGGTGTGGCGATCGTTGTGGAGGCGGCTACGGACAATGGTAATCGTACGGTGGCGAATGTGCGCATGCATTTTAATAAGATGGACGGGGAACTGGGTAAGACGGGTTCTTTGGATTTCTTATTCAATCGCAAAGGGGTGTTCACGATCAAGGCGGCCGATATGGGTAGTGATCTGGAAGAGGCGGAATTAGAGTTGATCGATTTTGGCTTGGAGAGTATTGAGGGCTACCACGATGAGGAGAAAGAAGAAGACTTCATGACCATTTATACCGACTATAAAGATTTTGGTGCGATGGTATCTGGTTTGGAAGAGAAGGGTATTGAGGTGGTGAACGCGGAATTACAGCGTATTCCTACCGTAATGAAAGAGGGTTTGTCTGAAGAACAAGAAGAGAAGATCTTGACTTTAGTGGATCGCTTGGAAGATGATGAGGATGTGTTGAATGTATTTCACAATATGGCATAAGCGGAAACATCTATTTGTGGATTACTAACGTTTAATAGGTCGATGGCTACACTTAATCGTTTTTAGCCTCAACTTTTTGATGCCCTGTTATCTTCGCCTCGAACTAAAACTAATTGTCATGCGATTTAATCTACTGTCTTTTGTCTTTTGTTTAGGCTTACTTTTTCTTGACCCTGCTTTTGCCCAAATAAATGATGTAGGTCCTCCTGCTACAGTTGGCTCTGACGAGCCTGTTTTTATTGAGATGGAAGTAGGTGATGATGATGATGAAATTCAAGAAGTGCAGATTCCATCTACTGATTCTTCTGGGAAAGAGTCGGATGGGGATAAAGTCTTTTCGGTTGTAGAGCAGATGCCTGAGTTTCCGGGTGGACAACAAGCCATGTTGAAGTTCATTTACGAGAAGATCAAGTACCCTATGCAAGCTCGTGATGCTGGTATTGAAGGGACGGTTTATGTGCAATTCGTTGTTGATGAAAGAGGAATAGTTACTGAGCCGACTATCATGCGCGGGCCACATGCTTTACTGAATGAAGAGGCTTTACGAGTTAGCCGATTGATGCCTCAGTGGAAACCTGGTTATGAGAAGGGTAATGCGGTTAAAGTGAATTATGTTTTACCTATACGCTTCAAATTGGCTGGTGAACCTAAAGTGGAAAAATCAAGCTTGGAAAAGGCCTTAGAAGTTGAAATGCCAGAGGTAGAGAAAAATCAAATGGCTAAAAAAGAGGTGGTCGAAGATTCTTCGTTATTACTGATACCCGATGATATTAAAGAAAAGCCAGTGGAGGGCGAGATTTTTATTATTGTGGAAAATATGCCGGAGTTTCCTGGGGGTGAAAAAGAAATGCTTAACTTTTTGGCTACGAATATCAAATATCCGGAAGATGCTCGTAAGCAAGGTGTGGAAGGATTGGTGATTTTGGATTTTGTCGTACGTCCTGATGGGAACATCACAGATATCAACATCAGACGAAGTGTTCAGATATCGTTAGATGAGGAAGCGGTTCGTGTGGTTGGCACTATGCCCAAATGGATACCCGGAAAACAAAGAGGTAAACCTGTTTCGGTCAGGTATACATTACCTGTAAGATACAAGCTGTAATAAGTACAATACCCGCCTATGATTCGCGCA
>JAHDGT010000079.1:5551-13403 GCA_020631675.1 Bacteroidota bacterium | reverse complement strand
CATGCAAAGGGGCTGGTGTTTCAGGGCATGATTTGTCTGATCAGCCGTTGCATGCAACGGCTCTACATTTATCGGTAATGGGATATTGGGTTGGTGCTTATTCCCCTTTGCATGGCGGGGGGCGTCCTGATGAAAAGGAGTACCCAGAAAAACAGAAAACAAAAACCGACTCATAGGTTGAAAATTTATGTTTTGAAAAGCGGGCGAGTGCGAGTAAATATGGTTTAATTTTGCAAATCGTTGTTTCCCTGCATGTTTCATTTTATTTAAAGAGACCTATGACAAGATTTACGATTTTACGTGCTGTAGTGCTATTATTGGTACTGAGTTTCGCGGCACAAGAGCAGCTTCAAGCGCAGTTTTTGAAGGGTTTGAAAGACAATATCGGTAATGCCGTGGAGCGTACCGTGAATAGAAAGGTAGAGCAAAAAGTAGAAGAAGCGGTGGAGGATGCCGTGGATGAGGTGTTAGAAGGAGAAAAAGGGACTGGTAATGATGCTGCCAAACAAAGTGGGAATAGTACTGGTACTAGTACTGAAAACGGTAATGTGATCGTGGGAGAGGATGGTGCTGTACGCATAATAGAAGAGGATGGTACCGAGGTGTTGATCGATTCTAAGAACGGACGTACCGTTATTAAGGAGGCAGAAGGTACCACCACGATCGAGACCGTTGATGAGCCTATTGGTGAGGTGCTGCCGAATGCATTCATTGGCAGTTTTACGATGGAAACCAAATCTGTAGATAAGAAGGGCAGAACAGAGGAGACCATCATGACGATGCATTTTGACGAGTACAGAACCGTTATAGAAATGCCGAATGTGGAAGATGGGGAGCAAGTGCGTATGATCATGGACAATAGAGATCGCACCACTACTACTTTAATAGATAATAAGGGGGAGAAGACGGGCATTAAAATGAAGATCCCGAAAACGAAGGTGACGACTACTGGTTATGAAAATGAGACGGAGGCGAACCCGGACATGACTTTTACCCGTACCGATCAAACTAAAACCATTGATGGCCATCTTTGCACCCTCTACATTATTGAGGACGACAAGACCCGCACAGAAGCTTGGATCGCTGAGGACTTCGACATCAATTTCGCACAGGCATTTAGCTCTTATATGAATATGGATACCAAGAACCAGAAGCGCAATAATAACTTCGATAATACGGGGAATTTCCAGGGGATCAAGGGTTTTCCTTTAGAATCGAAATCGGTTTCTAAGAAGGATGCTAGTGAGGTGGAAATGTATATGAAAGACATTAGCGTTGGTGAGGTGAATACGGCGGCTTTCAGTACGGCGGGCTATGAGGTGCAGGATATGACCAACTTTATGAACATGTTTAAAATGGGGGGTAATTAAAAGACATGAGATGTGAGACTCGAGACATGAGACTTCGTGCTGACGCCGAAGTTTTGTTTTTGAGTAGCTTAAAAACAAAAAGGGTACAACGTAACTGAACGTTGTACCCTTTTATATTACTGCCCTATTTCAGAACAGTGGTTTTGTATTGTGTTGAGTGAGCTGTTTGTTAGACCGCGAAACTCTCTCCACAACCACACGTACGCGAGGCGTTTGGGTTGTTGAAGTAGAAGCCTTGCCCGTCTAAGCCACGAGAGAACTCCAGCTCGGTACCGCAGAGGTATAAGAAGCTCTTTAAGTCGGTCACGATCTTTAGCCCCTTGTCTTCAAAGACCTGATCTTCGGGCTGGTCTTCATTGTCGAAATCCATTTTGTAGGTCAGACCGGAGCAGCCACCTCCTACTACGCTGACGCGTAGGAAATAGTCGGCGGTGAGATCCGCATCGCTCATGAGCTTGTCGACTTGCGTTTTCGCATTTTCGCTGATGCCTATCATAATTATTAGACTTGAGATGTGAGACTCGAGACATGAGACTTCGTGCTGTTGCCGAAGTTATTCATGCTTGCGCTTTCTTCCTTACTTGCTTAGTTAGTGTACTAAGCTTTCCTCGCCTTTGATCGGCTCTAAGCCGTTCTTTACGCGATAGTCGTTAATAGCTGCTTTGATGGCGTCTTCTGCCAAAACAGAGCAGTGGATCTTAACAGGTGGTAAGCTCAATTCTTCTACCAACTCCATATTGTCGATAGCCAATGCTTGATCAACGGTTTTGCCTTTTAGCCACTCAGTAGCCAAAGAAGAAGATGCGATCGCGGAACCACAACCGAAGGTTTTGAACTTCGCATCAGTGATCACACCGCTTTCGTCATCTACTTGAATTTGTAAACGCATCACGTCGCCACATTCTGGCGCACCTACTAAGCCCGTACCTACATTGTCTGAACCTTTATCCAAACGTCCTACATTACGAGGATTGTGGTAGTGGTCGAGTAATTTATCTGAATATGCCATGATATATTGTGTTTTCTATTTTCTGATTTCAATGCTATCTGTAACTAAGATACAACAAGCGAGTTAATTCAGCTTCCAGCAGTTGCTAGTTGCTGATCCATACCCGCTTAGTTGGTTAATTAGTGCTCTGCCCACTCGATCGTGCTGATGTCGATGCCATCTAAGTGCATTTCCCAAAGCGGACTCAGATCACGCATGCGCTGAACAGAGTTTTTCACCGCTTCGATCGTATAGTCGATCTGCGCTTCGGTAGTATGTCTACCTAAGCTGAAACGCAGTGAAGAGTGTGCTAATTCATCATCTAAGCCTAGTGCTTTCAATACATAAGAAGGCTCTAAAGAAGCCGAGGTACAAGCTGATCCAGAAGAAACGGCGATGTCTTTATTGAAGCCCATCATCAAGCCCTCTCCTTCTACGAATTTGAAAGAGATGTTGCTGATGTGCGGTGCGCGATGCTCAGGATGTCCGTTCAAGTAAGCCTCGTCCATTTCCATAAGCGAGCTTTCCAGCTTGTCACGCAATTTGCGCAGGCGAGCCATTTCGCTTTCCATTTCTTTGTTGGCGATCTCGGCAGCTGCACCAAAACCAACAATACCGGTCACGTTCAAAGTTCCCGAACGCATGCCGCGCTCGTGGCCACCGCCATCTACCTGAGCGGTTACTTTAACACGTGGGTTCTTTCTACGCACATACAAAGCACCCACCCCTTTAGGTCCGTACATTTTGTGTGCGGTGAAGGCCATTAGGTCAATACCCATCGCGTTCACATCAACAGGAATTTTACCTACTGCCTGTGTACCGTCGGTCATGAAGAGCGCTTTACCGGCATGCGCCACTTTAGCGATCTCTTCGATAGGCTGACGAACACCGATCTCGTTATTCACCATCATGATGCAAACCAAAATGGTCTTATCGGTCATGGCTTCACGCACTTGCTCAGGCGTGATCATACCCTGTGCATCTGGCTCTAAGTAAGTTACTTGAACGCCTTTTTTCTCTAAAGCCTTGCAAGTATCTAAAACCGCTTTGTGCTCGGTATTAGCAGTGATGATGTGGTTGCCTTTACGGGCGTACATCTCTACTACACCTTTGATACCTAAATTGTCAGCTTCTGTAGCACCACTGGTAAAGATGATCTCTTTAGAAGTGCTGGCACCGATCAACTCAGCGATCTGGTCGCGGGCATAATCTACTGCTTCTTCAGCTTGCCAACCGAAAGCGTGGTTTCTACTGGCCGCATTACCGAATTGGTTGGTGAAATACGGAATCATAGCGTCTACTACACGCTTATCAGTAGGCGTAGTAGAACAATGATCTAGATAAATAGGTAATTGTACCTCAGACATGATATATGGGTCGTATTGTTTTCAGAGGAGAATAGGTGAGTATACTGGATGTATGCTCGGCCTTTAGCATGCAAAAATAACGCTTTTATACGGGAAATTGTTTAGTTATTTAGAATAATTATAAATAAGCTGCAACAAAACCTATCACTGTTAGATAAGCCTTAAATAATCGTCGAAAATGATTAATATGGTTTATGTTCGCATAAGTAGTGTTTTCCTAAAAAAAGCAGTAGTTTAGGCAAGTTTTTAAGCACGACCATCTCTATCTTATTTTGCAAGACCACCCACATACACATTTCAGCATTGGTGTACGCTTTAGCGTGATCATGATGGGCATTCTGGCCTTCTTCGCTTTGCTGCATTTCGGCAAGGGTTTCTTGGTGCCGATCGTTAGCTCGGTGATCCTTTCTTTTGCCTTGTATACTGTGGTACTGCGTTTTGAGCGTTGGGGCTTTCCTCGTTTTGCGGCTATTCTGGCCGTATTGTTTATCGTGATGCTGGTACTTAGCGGGATCTTGGTTTTGATCGGCGTACAGTTTTCGGGTTTCATCACGGATATCCCTGTTTTATTGAGCCAGTTGGAGGTGGTACTGGCCAATACCCAGCAGTTCATCACCGACCGCTTCAAAATCGCGCAAGCCGATCAGTTGAATTTACTGCGCTCCAGTATTTTGGATCTTTTCAGTACCAGTACTTCTATCATCACCACTACGATCAGCACCACTTCTAACCTGCTTTTTGATTTAGTACTTATTCCGATCTATGTGTTTTTCATGTTGTACTACCGTGACCAATACTACAACTTTATGATCGAAATGTCGCCCAAGGGAAATGAAAAAACCATGGCGCGCATTATGGGAGAGGTGAAAGACGTGGTTCGTAGGTATATCACGGGTATCAGCTTGGTGATATTCATTTTAGCCATTCTTTACGTATTCGGACTATTGATCATAGGGATTAAATATGCGGTTTTCTTTGGTGTTTTTACCGCATTACTGTCGATCATTCCGTATTTTGGTGTGTTCTTAGGGGCGTTCATTACTTCTACATATACTTTCCTGACCACGCAATCGCCTATGATGACCTTAGCGGTTTTGGGCATGTACGGGATCATTCAGTTCTTAGAAGGTAATTTCATCACGCCTTTAGTTATTGGCGGACGGGTTTCTTTGAATCCCTTCGCTGTTATTTTGTCTTTGTTGCTGGGCGGTTTCATCTGGGGTGCTGCGGGTTTGATCCTTGCCGTACCTATGATCGCGATCACCAAAATGATATGTGACAATGTGGAGTCGCTCCGACCATTAGGTAAGTTGCTGGGTACACGGCAAGAAGAAGTCAGCTCGATCATTCAACCAAGAATGGATTCTGGTCAGATACCCTGGGGGGTGGGAGATTGAGGTTGTTTCAACAACCCTATTAATTACAAATTAAAAAATGAACCTTTTCCAATCGCAATTTTCCCTGAACGGCTTTAGAGTAACTTATATAGATGAGGAGGCTGACTTGAATAAAGCGGTCAGGCAATTGCGCAAATGCCAAGAACTCGCCTTAGATTTAGAATTTGACCGGAACAGGTATCGCTACGGCTTTAATCTATGCCTCATACAAGTGGCAGGTGGCAAAGACTGCTACATCATTGACCCCATTCCTCTATCCAACAAACAATTAGAACCTTTGTGGGCACTTTTTCGTGACCCCTCCGTCACAAAGATCATGCACAGCGCCAGTGAGGACATTACCCTGCTGAAGCGTTGTGGCTGTGCCCTGAAAGGCTTGTATGATACCTCTATGGCTTCTAGGGTCTGCGGAGTGGAGAACATCTCTTATCGTGCGGTACTCAGTGAAAATTTGGGGGTGGAGATCGACAAGAAACATCAGACCTCTAACTGGAATACGCGACCGCTACAAGCCACGCAGATACAATATGCCGCTGCTGATGTGGTGTACTTGGCTCAACTGCGCGACATCATTGTTGATAATGTGAAGAAGGTCGGACGGGAACACTGGCAAGAAGAAGAATGCCGAGTCTTGGAAACATTGGAATACCACGAATCGCCCGAAGCCTATCTTCGTTTGAAAGAGGTGAGCAAATTGCCTGAGTTCAATAAGTACCTGTTAAAGTATTTGTACGCTTTCCGAGATGAGATGGGTAAGCGATCTAATAAGCCACCCGCTAATGTGATCAATAACCACACCTTGGTATCACTAGCAGGTGATCCAGAAGGCATAATGGCGAACTGGAAAAGAACCAAAGGGGTCTATCACATATTGAGAGATGGCGAACAGAAAGATAGAATCCAAGCCATCATTGATAAAGCCGCTGCCGAAGCCGAAGAAATGGGACTCAATAAGGTCTTGGTGAGAAGAAGACCTACTAGAGAGGATTTAGCACGTAGGGATCACATCAGGAAAGTGAGAACCGCCTTGGCACCCATAAAAGAAAAACTGACCAAGCAATACGAGAAAGCGGCAGCTCTCCTATTCAGTAATACCTATATTGACCAGATCGCCAAGCAAGGAAATATGGATAATATGCCGCAGTATGCGATCCGGATCGTAGAAGAAACCGCAGCGGATCTGGGTATAGATCTAAATGAGTTTTTGGTGGAGGTGCCTTCTTAATTTTCATTGATGTCAAAGAGTCGGTGGCTGGTTCCTGTTAGGAACAAAAGTTGCCATTCCAATAGCTGCTGTTTTGCTTGTAGGTCGATCATCTTCACTTTTGCGGAAAGCGACTTCTCCTCTCGCTTATTGAGTAAGAAAACGGAACTTTCACCGAACTGGAATTTTTGCCGCTCAGCCTCCAATAGCTGATCGTAAGCTTTTATGTTGTTCTCTTGCTGTTGGATTTGATTTTCTAGGATGCGCTGTTTGTCCACATTCGCTTTCATTTTCGTAGAAAGCTCATTCTGCTTATCTGTCAATTCTAGGTTGACCTGCTTGATTTTAATGGCAGTACGTTGTATTTCCGCCCTACTCTGCCGCATGGGTATGGGAATATCAAATGTTACGCCCCATTTAAAATTAGAAAAAGCATATTGAGATGGCAGTAAATTCTGCTCAGAGGTAGCGAATAAGGGTTGGTACTTCACTTTTAGCTTCGGCTTTAGTTTATCCATCTTTAGCCGCTGATCAATAGTATAGCGGTCTCGTTTTAATTGTTTTGAGATGAGTAAAGGATGTGCATCCAGAATAGCCGCTAAATCCAAGTCTTGATCATCTAAAACGGGCAATGTGTCTTCTCCAATAATAGAACGAGTAAAGTCGGGCATAGGAACGCTTCCCGGTGCTAGCTCAAGAGGTATACCATTCAACCATAGAAACTGCTCCACATACCTGCGTCTTTCCGCAAGTATATAGCGTATGTCCTGCTGTCGCATCATCCGATCTTGTACAATGAGATAGGCTTCTAAGGTATCCACAGCCGCTTTATCACCTTGTAAATAAGTCTGCTTTGTGGCCTCGAAATAAGTATTGGCCAAAATAATACTATTAGCCAACGTCTGATCTTTCAAATAAGCGGCTTGCCAGCCCACATAGGCACTCACTGCTTCGGCTATCAAGCTATTGAATTGTATCTGTCTTTCGTTCTCGGCCAGCTCTTGGAATAGATTCGCTTGTTCTAGGGTGGCTCTTTGCGCATCTATCAATAAGCCCTGTAGTAAATTGGCCTCTACTCCAAGTGTCCACAAGCCGCGCTCGGGATCTGTGTTTTCAGGATTGAGGTATTCGCCACCATTCGCTTCATAGCCACCAATGATGGCCGGCCCGAAACGTGTCGGAATGCGAAAGCCCGCCTCGAAGAGGTCGTAATAATTCTTAGTGTCAAACTGCTTGCCCTGCCAATCTATTCCCAGTTGTGGGTCGAATTGCCCTTTAGCAAATAGCATTTCCGCATTTGCACGCTCTTGCCATAAAGCAGCTTGTTTGGCGACGGGGTGTTGACTCAATACCTGCTGCATATAATCGTCAAAGGAGAGGATTGTACTGCTGGACTCCTTCTTGATCATTTCGGACTCTTCCACCTCTGTGTTCGTTTGTGCCCATAAACAACTTAGTCCACCACATAATAAAAGAGTGGTGAAACAAGTGAATAATAAAAATGATTTTGTAGACCAACTGGACAT
>JAHDGT010000079.1:0-5451 GCA_020631675.1 Bacteroidota bacterium | reverse complement strand
AAAGAGTGGTGAAACAAGTGAATAATAAAAATGATTTTGTAGACCAACTGGACATGCTAATTCATTGGATTTACAAAGACACATGATGAGGTACAGGTCGCCCTGCTTCATCCACCTTAACAAAAACGATGGTATCGATCGTGATGATGGTTTGTTTGGTGAATAAATTTCTCACCTCACAAGAAAAGGTGATAGAAGTCCTACCAAATTTTGTGAGAGCCAGACCAATTTCTATCACATCCCCCTGCTTGGCAGAGTTCATGAAATTGATTTCAGACAAGTACTTGGTCACCACGCTCTTGGTATCGAGCTTCCGCATAGCGTAGATACCGGCCTCTTCATCTATCCATTGCAGTAGCACTCCGCCAAATAAAGTGTTGCGCGCATTTAGTTGTCCGGGTTTAATAAGCTTTCTACTGTAAAACTTCATCTACTTAACTTTTTTAAGTGGGGCCTTCATCTTTACCTTCTCGTCTTTCTTGTCAGAAGAACCATAGAAATCAGCTGGAAAACCATTCAGTTGTCGCCATAACTCGTACCACAAAGGCACATCGTTCAAAAGAATGAAGACACTGGCACCGGATCCCGTTCGGATCAAGTCTGGCCATGGTTTGTCTTTTTGGTGTTTTTCATCAAATGCAGGTCGAATCAACACCCTGTATTTTCCATTATCACTAATATCCCTATCAATAGCCATGATTTTCCCAGCATAGGTGCCGTAAGACGTATTAGGCCATCCACTGAAAATAACAGCAGGCCAACCGTCAAACAACAAGCGCGTGTTCTGTCCTGCTTGTAAAAGGGGTAAATCCATCGGCTCTACATAGGCTTCTACGCTGAGCGTGTCTTGCTCAGGTACGATGGTCAATATATCACTACCCTCTTTGATCACCTCACCAATTCCTTTCTTGATCGTTTTGGTGATGTAGCCGCTTTGCGGTGCTAGTATGTGGTAGAACTGACTTCTCTTTTCATAGTTGCTTAACTGGTTGCTCA
Source organism: Bacteroidota bacterium (assembly GCA_020631675.1). Classification (GTDB taxonomy): domain Bacteria; phylum Bacteroidota; class Bacteroidia; order Chitinophagales; family UBA2359; genus JAHDGT01. The sequence goes on along the minus strand of JAHDGT010000079.1, from coordinate 4,455 downwards.
GCTTTGCCGTAGACGCTCTGGCATCATATTTACTCGATAACACAGATTGCTTATCTGATAAAGACTTCGCCAGTTTATCCGCATATTCACTAGAAATCGTTGGGCGTTGTAGCTTTAAATTGCTCAGCTCGTTTCTATTGATCAGTAGCTTATTCTGTTGAGCCACCACTTTGGCCGCCGTTTGTTGTAGCTTCTGCTTTTTAGTTTCTAAGTCTGTAAGCGACTTCAAGCCTTTATCATATAGCTGTTGGGTTCGGTCAAACTGTTTTTGCGCAATGTCATTATCAATGCGCAAGGCAACGAGATCCATGCTATCACTCTGAATCTTCAGTTTGGTCTGCGCTATTTTATTTTGATTCTGTTCTAACTTTAATTCTCGCGCTTGTTCCAAAGCGGCATATTGTTCCTCTAAAGCCTTGGCTTTAGCTTGGTAGGCGCCGATACTGCTGTTCTTGGCGGCCAACTGTTCAGCGGTTCTATCAACTAATTCAGGATCCAAATAGTCGCTCTTCACCTCGGATATGAAAATGATGGTGTCTCCTTTCTCTACGAAATCCCCTTCTTTGACGTACCACTTTTCTAACTTGCCCGCTATGACGGATTGGATGAATTGTGGCCGAATATCAGGTGTTAGCGTACTCACATAGCCTCGGGCATTGATGTTCTGTGTCCAAGGCAGGAACATGGCCGCGATGGTCAGAATGACCATGCATATGATCAAGTAGATCGGACGTAGGCTCAACTGCTTTTTTTCTACCAGCTCAAAACAGTTGTAATCTTCTACCTGAGATAGATCACTAATTTTATTTTCACTGATATTAAGCATCCGCAAAGCCTTTTTGTAAAGTAATGACTTGATTAGCACTGAACTCCCAATAGGTATAATTACTAATGATGAAAGCCGTCCATTTCCGCTCAGCGTGCATGATATAGTCAATGATGCGTGCTTTTTCTTCCGAATTGATGAATTGGAGCGGGTCTTCCATGATCAGTAAACTGGGTTGGTGAGACAGTGCCCTGGCCAATAAGATCTTTTGAGAAATACTACGGGATAGCCGACTACCTTCTGGGTCGATTTCTGTCAGTAAACCTTTGTGCTGCTCCTTGATATAGGCAGATAAGTATAAAGCATCTACTACTTCCAAAAGATGTGCATCACTAACAGGTCTGCCCAAGGTGATATTATCTTTGATGCTGCCTTTGAAAAGGTGGTCATTGGAGAAGCAAAACCCAACTTGCTCGAACAATTCATTTTTATTGTAGTTCTGAATAGGTCTGTCGTTGATCAGCAATGCCCCTTCGTCAAAATCGAATAAACCACCTATGATCTGAAGTAAAGTCGATTTCCCACTGCCACTTTCTCCCTTTATCAATACTTTATTTTGTGGCGGTACCTCGAAGGATAGGTTTTTGATGAGCTTGTTGCGCATATTGTCATAGGCGAAAGATAAATTCTTGGCTTGCACACTTGGTCCTGTATGCAAGTCTTTAGCCGTTATGCCATCATAAGATTCAAGAGTCAGGTCGGTGATGTATCCTATCTTTTCCAGTGCGGTCAAGACATCATAAATGGTCTCAATACTCCTGATCAATTTCTCAATGGAATTGATGATCAATAGAATAATGATCTCCGCAGCTACGAACTGACCTATATTCAAACGCTCTTCAAATACCAGTAAACTACCTAGCACTAATAGTCCTGCCGCAGCGAACACTTTAAAGGCGATAAAGAACCCGAACTGTGACAAGAGTACTCTGAAGTGCTTCTCTCTAGCACCCAGATAATCCATTGCGATAGCATCTGTCTTTTGCAGATGCAGTATGCTATTCGTACTCAACTTGAAACTTCTATTGGTATGGGCGATCTCTTCTAACCAATGCGCCAATTGGTACTTGTACTTACTTTCTTTTAAACTCGTAGCTAGCCCTCTAGGCCCAATGAGGCGGAGTAAAATGATCAATATCAAAATGCTGATCGCTCCCAAGGCTATGAAATAAGGACTGTAAAAAGCCAAAAGAATAAGTCCGAAGATCACCTGGAAAGCGGCCAATGAGAAATCAATTAAAATCTTGGGCAGCCCTTTCTGTATAGTTAGGGTATCAAAAAAGCGATTGACCAGTTCAGGCGCATGTAATCGGTCCAGCTCTAAAAGTTTGATCTTTGGTAAGCGATAAGCGAATTCAAATGCTGAGCGAGCGAAAATATTCTGCTGAATATTTTCAACTATACGTAATTGTAAAATTTGAAATACCCCAGTTAAACCTATGCCAGTTAAAACAAAGGCCACTAGGACGAGCCATGCATTGGAGGGTTCTCCTCCTTGAATCATATTAATGATGGCTTGTATGCCAATTGGGAGGGATAAATTAACCAACCCACTTAATATAGCATACAAATAAATTTGAGCGATTTCGGGGCGATAAATTTTAAGCAGTCGCCAGAATCGCTGCATGGCGCTGAGGGCTTCTTTCATAAACAACGATTACTGAATGTCAAATCCCAACAGCCGGTCTATCAAAAATGTTCGCCTTCCATCTCTTAAATTATGCTAATTTACCTAGCATACTTCCTTCTCCGCCAAAAAGTGTACCCAATCCCGAAGAGTAGAATAAGCCCTAACGGCAATAAGATGTTCAGCAACTGCCAGTACAACTTCTCTTCCTGCACCTTCGCCTTGTCCAATAAACGCATTTTTTCTCCTTTACCACGGGCTTCGATCACCCCATAATCATCCGTCAGCCACTCAATGGCATTGAATAGCAGGTCGCGGTTGGCAAAAGTCTCATTCGTGTATTTGTAGTAGCCCAATGGGATATTTCGCCCTCTCGGGTCCAGATCATTGCGGATCACATCCCCATCACTGATCACCACCATTTTGGTCGGCTCACTCTTTTCCAGTACGCTCACCCCCTTGATCGTATCGATCATCTCAACGGTCTTGTCCGACAAACGATTTTTGAATGCCGAGGGGAAGGTTCCTTCCAAAGCCACGGCAACGGGCTTCTCACCACCTGTGAACTGCGAGCGATCATCCCGCTTAATATCACTCATGCGCACCATGATCGGTGCCTCCATCGTTCTACTGTATTCACTGGTGCTCATCAGCACCGTTTTCTTGATCTTATCCTTACGCGTACGGATCGTATCCACCGTAGCGGTGAATTGCAGCAGCACCGCCCCTAAGTCTTTCGTGATCGGATGCTCCTCATTCATATTCACGATCACGGGCGAGTACACCCAATCAAAAAGCTGCAACTGCCCCGTGCTGGGTAGCGTAAAAGGAATCTTCGTAGAATTATAATCCTGCACCAGATCCGAGTTCACCCGCACCCCGTATTTAAATAGCTGATCCTCCAAATTCAAGCCATAATCCATCGCGATGAAGGTCCCGTCCTCATTGCGGAGGCTGTCCATATGCGCGCTCATATTCTCCACCAGCCACAGCACCCTGCCGCCATTCATAATGTACTGATCCAGCTTGAACTTATTGCTCTCCTCAAAAGGCTTGGTCGGTCTAGGCACCACCACCGCCGAGTACTTAGGCGGTATGTACAACTGCTCCTTCAAATTCACCCGCTCCACTGTATAATAATTACTCAAAAAAGAGTACATGCTCGTCAACTCATTATTCGGCAACTCCCCATGTCCGCTCAGCACCGCCAAACGCGGTCTGTTCTTGCGCATGATCTTCTGGATCGCGTTCGCCAAATTATACTCCACCATATCCACGGCCTTCTGTACATTCTGCTCCTCGCTCAAATTCGGCTCCACCACCAGCAAAGTCACCGGCAACTCCTTGCCCTGATAATTGATGATCGCCCCCGGAAACAAAGCCCGCTCAGAATACCCATCCGATGTCTCCACCAGCGGGATCGGCTGCAAACCCTTAGCCACCAATTGCTCCACCACCGCCTTCTTTTCCTCATCCGGAATATCCGCCAATGGATCTATGAATTCGTACTCCACCGGCTCATCCGCATAGGCGCGGAACACATTCAATTTCTCTTGGATCGCATTGCGCAAATAACGATACTCCGCCGGCAAGTCCCCTTCAACAAACACCTGCACATACACCACATCTTCCACATCAGACAGCACCCGCTTCGTGGCATTGGTCAGCGTGAACCTACGATCCTCCGTCAGGTCGAACCAGCCATACCAGCTCACATTATTCACCAGCACATTCAAGCCGATCAAAATGCCGATCAGCAATAGCACACGTACTAAACTCTGATTTCTTTTACTCGCCACTTAATGGGGATTTTTTTTACTTGAATTCGGGGCGCATGCCCGCAATAAAAAGGGGTGATGTTCTGTCGTGCAGCAAAGGGTAGGTGCGGCACAAAGACCTTATGATATAACGTCTCTACGATTTTATCCCTTTTTACTGCGGTCACCGGGCTATCCGCTAAAATTCACCCGCCGCCTGCTGCTGTTTGGCAGGCATAAAAATG
>JAHDGT010000587.1 GCA_020631675.1 Bacteroidota bacterium | reverse complement strand
GCTGATTTTACCTTAAAAAAACCATTCTTGCTTAATTTATGTTCTCTGTAGTAATAATTGCCTATTTGGTGGGAAGAGTATCGCTACATTTTAACGGTAGACGCATGCAATGCGTCTCTACATTAAATCCTGTCTATCGGGCAATCTGTTTCCATCTACGGTCACGCAAGGGATAGCAGTGGTAATGAACCCGACAGATGCGCCCTGAGCGGCGGCTTACAAAAGCGACCTCGCGAAGCTCTTTGTAAGCCTGCCAGCGAAGCAGCAGATGGCGGGTGAATTTTAACGGATAGCCCGACCCCGCAGTAGTAAGGCTGCGCCTTTCAGACGTAAGACATAAGACTCAAGACGTAAGAATCGTGCTGTTTGTCGATTGCTTTATTTAGCTGCTTGCGCAGCATTGCTATTGCGGGGATGCGCCCAGAGGAAAATAAAAGAAATAAGAAAGCCCGTGCTGATTTAGTTCAGCACGGGCTTTTTATAATACTTCGACATCAATACGAAGTCTCATGTCTCGAGTCTCAAATCTATTGTCTGATTTTAATAAGTCATTTCACTTACCGCGATCTTACTGGAGTTAGGTTGGTATAAGTTGAAATCAGCCACGGTAACATTATTGTCCATGTTGAAATCACCTAAGATGTACTGAATAACTGCCGAAGACTCAACGATGTAGTTGTTCAGGTCTGAAACTAAGATACGACCATCACCATCGTGATCACCTGCGAACATGGCGAAATCACCATTCGCCATAGGGATCAGCTGGATGGAACTGCCATCATTAGCGACATTGGTAGGATTAGCCATGTCATATGAAGTAGCATTAGGCATGTTAATAGCATTACTACTTAAAATATCTAAGTGGTTACGGTGGCGAATAGAAACGAAGTAGTCTGTGCCCGGAATCAAAGTGTAGAAGGTAACACCCGTAGTACTGGTGCCATCGTGATCAATGATAGAGCCATCATCTAAAATGAATGCGGCACGGGTTTCCAATACATTATTAGAATTCGTTGCTTCGCGAGCTTCTACCAATACCCAGTCTACTACATTAGCAGCCAAACTACTCACAGATTCGGTGCCTGCATAATTCCAAGGTGCGGTATTATACGGCTGATCCAAAGGAACCAATCCTGCTGCATTCAGGGTAGTGACCATGTCACCTGTGGCAATATCAAAGCAACCCTGTAAGTTTGTTTCTACTTGAATCACCAATGGCGCGGCTACTGGGGGAGGTGTGGAGCAAGTACCAGAAATCTGTACATTATCCACCCAAATGGCGTTCCCATAATCGTGTAAAACTTCGAATTTCAAAACGACATTCGCTTGTCCATCATAAGCACTCAGGTCAATGGAGATACAATCTTGACTAACAGGGCTTGATGGACCACACCAATCATCAGCCCCTCCTGGTGTAAAGAAGTTGGTTTCTAAATAACCAGTAGCGAAGCCAGTACCGCCAGAGTTCTGATAAATCACATCAGGGAAAGTAATACCGCCATCCGTAGAAACGTGAATGGACAATTCATCAGCATAATCAGCAGAATAACGACGGTGTGCGTACTGCACGTCCAACATATGATCGGTGTGCGTACTGAAATCGATCACCGGAGAAAGCATGCCATCTACTTGACCAGTATAGTCATTATTATAGGTGTCGACAAAAGCTGCGTTACCGCCTGGAGTAGTACCGCCAGCGGCACCAACAGCCCAAGCTACATTACCATCAGGATTTTCGATGGTCCACGCCCCTAAGCCACTTTCAAAGTCTTCATTGAACACCATTTCCGTACCGCTATTGCTTATTGTGATGTATCCGGTCTGTGTGTCCGTATCTGTACCATAAGCATTTGTGGTGGTTAGCGTAACCGTATAAGTACCTACAGCGGCATAAGTGATGTTAGTTGGGTTCTGTGCTGTAGAAGTTGCAGGAGAGCCACCAGCGAAAGTCCAGCTCCAAGACGTAGGGTTACCATTACTGGTATCCGTGAAGTTAGCGATCAAACCCGGACAGCCAGAAGCATTATCCACAGTAAATGAAGTAGTAGGAGGAACAGTAGGAGGGGTGCAAGCAGGAGAAGTCAATAACTCCACTCTACGAGGGCAGTTTTCCAAGACCAA
>JAHDGT010000586.1 GCA_020631675.1 Bacteroidota bacterium | reverse complement strand
GTTTGCGGTATCACCAAGTGACCCAGCACCAAACCCAATGGTTGACACGCCTTATGCTGATACGGACATGCAGAATGTGACTCTCTGTGATCAAGCGGGTTATCGTTTATACGCTTTCCTACAATGTGATAAAGATGGAGACAAGAGCAGTTTTGATCCTGTAGCCAGTCCTGGTTTATATGATGACGAATGGATTCCAGCAGGTGTAATAGAAGCCGTTGTCTTCCCGGATCTTAGTGCGAGTGTTTCACTACCTGATTTACCTTTAGAATGTAGAGTGGAAGTAACACCGAGTTGTATGGACTTTGTAGTTGAAGCTACATTCGTTGATGTTGCATTCGGTACAGAGGTCAGTGTAAGTTTAGATGGTTTACCAAGTGTTGAAAATACAGGAACCAGCTATATCTTCAACCCTGATGAAGTGTTCTCACCAGCAGCATCAATTGTGGAAGTAAGCTTTACGGTTACAAACCCGACCGCACCGGCAGGTATAGATACAGAATGTATCTCGATTCCAACTCCTTCACAGGAGTATAAGTGTTGTATCGCCGAAGCTGGCTTCCCTGCGACAACGCCTATCTGTCCTGATGTATATGATATGGATGGCACATTGCTTGAGGCTGGGCAGCCCATGACGGTTACTGTTAATGGTTATGAAGACTTTGAATTATATTCTACCTTCTTAATCGTAGCAGATAACTCAGGCATGATCATGGAGGTAATTGACCTTTCTGATGCGAGCAGTTGGCCCGCCACATTTGACGCGGCAGCTGGTTATGGAGCCATTAATACCAGTCCAACACCAACAGTTCCTATGGGCATTACAAGCAGTGCCCAGTTTGAATTCGAGTATGCGCACTGGACAGGGGAGCCTTATAATGTACTTCCTACAGGAGATCTTTGTGAAGAGCCTGAACCAGGTATGGATCTGCAATTCTATGTCTACAATGAGTTCGACCTCAAGCAACCGAGTCCGCTTCCTATGGCTATGAATGGGAATACGATGGTGCCTGATGTACTAAGTACGGGCATAGCCTATACTGATAATGTAGCATTAGTTGGTACAAACGACGGTATTTGCCATGCGATGTCCCAATCAGATGAGCAATACATTCCTATGCCAATGAGCTTTAGTGGAGTAGGACCGAATATTATTGAAGGTTCTATGGGAGGGGTCTCGCCATTCTACTACAATACCCATGAAATAACGGTTTGTGGAGGAACGCTACCTTACGACTATACTTGGGATGAAACAGGTTACGTTCGCCATTCCGTAGTTGGGCCGGGCCAAATCCGAATCATATATTCAGATGATGCCGAATGGTCATTAACCATCACAGATGCCTATAATTGTTCCGGCTCCAGTATGGTGTTCAGTAATGACTTTATGACTGGCAGCGGTGATGTGAATATGTTGATAGATATCGAAAGCTATGAAGTAGAAGGAGATAATCCATTTACCAATCCAGCCGAAGGTTCGATCGAAGTATTTGTTACCGGAGGTGATCCTGACTGCCCACCTAATTCCTACACTTATGAATGGACAGGCCCATCTTCTTGGGGTGGTACAGGGCAAGGTACCGCAATGATATCAAATTGCATGTCAGGCTGGTATCAAGTAGTTGTAACAGACTGCACTGGAATGAGTACACAAGGCTGGTACTGGGTGCCTCGAATAACTCCGGGCGGACGTTCTAAAATGGGAGATCAATCTAACATGAGTGTTAGTCCTAACCCAAGTTCTGAAAAATCACTGGTTCAATTTGCGCTAGCAGAATCAGATGAGGTACACTTGGAACTATATGGTGTGAACGGACAGCACATTTCGTCTCTATTCCAAGGCAAGGCGCAAGCGGGTGATGTCTATGAATTCGAACTGCGTTCTTCTGATTTAGCAGCCGGTACCTATCTTATTAAGCTCACCACAGCTAAAGGTTGGTCCACACATGAAAAGCTTATCGTAGTTAGATAAGAAGACCGTTTTATTGCTTTCAAAAAGCATGACTTAACTTCCTTAATGAAAGCCTCTGTTGATTCAATTCAGCAGGGGCTTTTTTATATTTTGTTAGTTACTTATCAGGGCGTATCCACGCAATAAAGTCTTGCGCTTTTTCTTATTAAAATAATG
>JAHDGT010000078.1 GCA_020631675.1 Bacteroidota bacterium | reverse complement strand
CAGTTAAAGCTTGCGCTTTTTTAGACCCGAGATATGAGACTCGAGACATGAGATTTTCGTGCAGTACGTCGATTTTGTAACGAGCTGCTGCGCAGGCTTTTATTGCGGGCATGCGGCATACTTTAAAAAGAGTAGAAAAACATTGCATAATGCAAACAAACTCTAGTCTGTTTTTTAAGGGAATGCATTTATATTAGCTTATTGTTCCATTCACCTCCCCAAATACTAAAATGACGGATACGAAGAAGATCAAAAAGCTGTTGGTCGCGAATAGAAGTGAGATCGCGATCCGGGTGTTCAGAGCGGCATCTGAATTGAAGATCCGCACGGTGGCGATCTATACTTATGAGGATCGTTATTCGCTGCACCGCTATAAGGCGGATGAGGCTTACCAGATCGGTAAAGACAATGAGCCGCTGAAGCCTTATCTGGATATTGAAGAGATCATTCATGTGGCGAAACGGGAAGGGGTGGATGCCATACACCCGGGCTATGGCTTCTTGAGTGAGAATGTCGATTTTGTACGTAGGTGCGAGGAAGAAGGCATCACCTTTGTGGGTCCGCGACCGGATGTGATGGATCAGTTGGGCGATAAGGTAAAAGCTAAAAAGCTGGCGATATCTTGTCAGGTGCCCATTATTGAGAGCAATAAAAAAGATCTCAACTCCATTGAGGTGGCTTTGGAAGAGGCCAATAGGATCGGCTACCCGCTGATGTTGAAGGCGGTGTCTGGCGGGGGCGGTAGAGGCATGCGCGTGGTGCGTGATGATGAGCAGTTGCGCACGGCTTTCATTGAGGCACGTAGAGAGGCGAAACGCGCCTTTGGGGATGAGACGGTTTTCCTAGAAAAATACATTGAAGACCCCAAGCACATCGAAGTGCAGATATTGGGCGATAACCACGGCAATGTACTGCATTTATTTGAGCGAGATTGCTCGGTGCAGCGCCGTTTCCAGAAGGTGGTGGAAGTAGCACCTGCGCCTAGTTTGTTGGCGGAAACGAAAAACGCTTTGTACAGCTATGCCATTCGCATTGCCCGTAAGGTGAATTACAATAATGCGGGTACGGTAGAGTTTTTGGTGGATCGCTATGAGAACATCTATTTCATTGAGGTGAATCCGCGTATACAGGTGGAGCATACGGTTACTGAAGAGGTGACGGGCATTGACATTGTACGCAATCAGATCCTGATCGCGGCGGGACACCCATTAAATTCTAAAGCCGTCTTTTTGAATAGTCAGGAAGACATTAAATGCGAGGGTTACGCCATTCAGTGCAGGGTGACCACAGAGGATCCCAGCAATAATTTCAAACCGGATTACGGTACGATCATCGCCTACAGAAATGCGAGTGGTTTCGCGATTCGTTTAGATGAGGGTAGTGCTTATTCGGGGGCGACCATCTCTCCTTTTTTCGACTCTATGTTGACGAAGGTGACCGCCTCGGGCAGAACCTTGAAAGGGGCTTGTCAGCGTTTATACCGCGCCTTGATCGAGTTCCGGGTACGTGGGGTGAAAACCAACATTCAGTTCTTGGAAAATGTGATCGAGCATCCGCATTTTCAGAGTGGTAAGACCACTGTGGGTTTCATTGCCGCACACCCGGAGTTATTCTCGACTAAAGGTCGTAGAGATCGGGCAACAAAGGCTTTGCGCTACTTGGCCAATGTGACCGTGAATGGCAATAGCGACCTCCGCTATATTGATCCTAATAAACAGTTTCAAGCGGCGGCGGTACCTGAATTTGATCGCTTCAAAAAGCCGAAAAGCGGTACCAAGCAGTTGCTGACCAAATTAGGACCGGAAGGTTTTTCTAAGTGGCTCAAAGAACAAAAAGCCGTAGGCATTACCGATACCACTTTCCGAGATGCGCACCAATCGCTCTTAGCCACCCGCATGCGTACGCAAGACATGATGAAGGTAGCGGCGGGTTTCGCGCAACACCACCCGGATCTGTTCTCTATGGAAGTTTGGGGCGGTGCTACTTTTGATGTGAGCATGCGCTTTTTGAAGGAAGATCCCTGGGACAGACTTCGCCAATTCAGAAAAGCCATTCCGAACATCTTATTGCAGATGTTGCTGCGCGGCTCTAATGCCGTGGGCTATACGGCTTATCCCGATAATTTAGTAGAACGCTTCATTGAAGAAGCTTGGAATACGGGTATTGATGTGTTCCGCATATTCGACTCGCTGAATTGGGTGGAGAATATGGAGACCAGCATTAAAACCGTTCGCGAACGCACGGGCGCATTGGCAGAGGTCTGCATTTGCTATACGGGTGATGTAAGTAACCCCAAAGAGAAAAAATACACCTTAGATTACTATGTGGATCTGGGTAAACGCCTAGAAGACGCAGGTGCGCACATCATTGCCGTAAAAGACATGGCGGGCTTATTAAAGCCTTATTCCGCCGCCGAGCTGATCAGTAAATTGAAGGCTTCTATTGACCTGCCCATTCACCTGCATACGCATGATACCTCCTCCGCGCAATTGGCGACTTACCTCAAAGCCATTGAAGCGGGTGTGGACGTAGTAGATGTGGCTTTAAGCAGCATGAGCGGACTTACTTCTCAGCCCAACTTCAACACCTTGATGGCGATTTTAGAGGGGCAGGAACGCCGACCAAAAATCGATTTGAATAGCCTGAATGCCTATAGTGATTATTGGGAAACGGTACGCGAATGGTACTACCCTTTTGAAAGTGGTTTGAAGGCGGGTACAGCAGAGGTGTACCAACACGAAATACCAGGCGGACAATATTCCAACCTTCGTCCGCAAGCCAATTCCTTGGGTTTGGGAGATCGCATGAGCGACATCAAGAAGGCTTATCAAGAGGTGAATGAGTTGTTCGGGCGGATCGTTAAAGTGACACCTTCTAGTAAAGTGGTGGGCGATCTGGCCTTGTACATGGTGGCCAACGACATGGATAAAGCAGAGCTACTGGAAAAGGCAGAAAATGTGGATTTCCCACAAAGTACCCGTGCCTTTATGCGGGGCGAGTTAGGGCAGCCTTACAAAGGTTTCCCGAAGTCTTTTCAGAAGTTGGTACTGAAGGAAGAGAAGCCCATGAAGAAGCGCGCCAACGCCAGCTTGGCCCCTATTGATTTTGAGAAAGATTTTGCTGCCTTCCAAGAGCGTTATGATCAAGAGCGCGGCATTTTAGATTTCTTGTCTTACTGCCTCTACCCTAAAGTCTACGAGCAGTTCTACCAACACCAGCAGGTCTATGGCGATGTGTCTAATATTCCAAGTATTCCGTTCTTCTACGGCATGCGTGAGAATGAAGAGATCACCATCACCATTGGTCAGGGTAAAACCCTATTGGTCCGCTATATGTACATGGAAGATGCCGATGAAGACGGTTTCAGAAATGTACACTTCAAACTGAACGGGCAAACGCGTACCGTTCGGGTGAAAGATCTGAACGTGAACGTCAATGAAGTGACTCATGAAAAGGCCGTAGACAATGACGAAAATCAAGTGGGCGCACCCCTACAAGGTTTGCTCTCGAAGATTTTTGTCAAGCCAGGTGATAAGGTGAAAAAGAACACCCCACTGTTCGTGATCGAAGCCATGAAAATGGAAACCACGATCACTGCCTCCGCTGCTGGTAAAGTAGCACGCATCGCACTGGCAGAAGGCACTATGGTAGAAGCAGATGATTTAGTGGTACAGCTATCTTAAACCACCATCCATTAAGATAGTCCGTTATAGATAAGGCGGTCTGCTCCGTCTAATATCTCTATCACAATCACAACAAACTTCAGCTTATGCGAACTACGATTTTGTTGCAGCGTCTATGCGTCTCCTGTTTGATCATTATTGGTGCGGCCATATTCACTTCCTGTGGTCGCGAAGACTCCGCTTCGGTGGATCAAGATACCATCTGGACCTACTACGAATTGTTCTACAACGCCAATGAGGATAAAACCTATGCGCGTACCACTTTCCGTTTCAGCAATGGGGTGGGCACGCTCTTAGAATTGTCTGATGGCGCAGAGGTCAGCTTCAATGGTGATCCATTGACCTTCCGCCCCTTATTGGCTTTTTATGAGAAGGAGTATGCTGGGCTGACCACCAATGGCACTTTCGAGTACACCGATCTGGATGAAAACACCTTCACCAATAGCACTACGGAGATGAATAGCGTGGCCTTTCCTGAAGATGTCACCGCCATTCCGCAAGATGCTTCTTTTGAGTTGTTCTGGCTAGGTGAACCCATCCAAGAAGGCGAAGCGGTTGTCATCTTCGCAGAAGGCGTTCAAGAAAATGATGGTCAGCTATTCACCCAAGATGATGTGGGCGCGACCAGCGTGATCTTAGACAAAGACAAGCTGGAGAGCATGAGCAGCGGTGCCAATAACTTCTACATGGAGCGTTACCACACCAACAATAATACGGATGCCACCACTTCTGGCGGTAGCTTAGTATTGAAGTACAGAAGTGAAAATGCTGAGATCACTTTGGAGTGATCAGACTCGAGACGTGAGATTTGAGAGGTGAGACTTCGTGTTGACACTAAAGCAGTGATATTGAAAACACTGTAAGATCATTTACTTTATATTCCTAACCAAGGATGAAGCCCTGCTTGATTGTTTTATACTTTCAAGTGGGGCTTTTTGTTTTTTATCAGGCCGCTTCCAGCTACCTCATACCGCTCCTATCCCTTGCAGATGGGAAAATTAAAAAAGCCCGCCACAACGGATTTACCGAAGGGCGGGCTTGCTATTACTCAACTCAAAACTCTATTGTCAAGGCGTAACTACCAGTTTTTGATAGCTTGCTTCGCCATTCGCATGAGTAAGACTCAGCAAGTATACACCTGCTGCAAGCTCATCCGCCGCTAGTGCTAAACTCTGCGGCGTTCCTGCTTCTAACTCGCCATTAAACAACTGAGCGATTTTCTTACCGTTCAAGTCATACAAGGCCAACTCCACTTCCCCTGTTTCAGAAGTCGCGAAGTTGATACTGGTAAAGTCGGTAAACGGATTCGGTGCGACACCAATAGTAGATACTGCCATTTTAGAACGACCACCAGGTATAGCACGAGCTACCCAGTACCAGCCCATGGTAGCCTCTTCCGTGCCATCATCATTGAACATGCCATCACCGTTTAAGTCGATCCAAACTGTTACTTCGTACCAACCGGAAGCCAGACCAGTGATCGTGAAGGTTTCCATACCCGCACCCGGTGCGGTCATACCCATCATGCTATAGCCACCCGGACCCGTCCATGATACATTATAGCTACCCGCATAAGCTACACCACTTCCAGGAGCGGTCTGTCCACCGATCACATCGATTGTGATCGCACCTTCAGGAGCTGTAGTGAACGGATTATCTCCTGTGATCGTATAGCTCTCGATATCGATGATGTAATTTTCACCTAAAGTACCATCAAGATCATTGGTGAATACCAACTCATCATCCGTACAACCCTGAGAATCCGTAATAGTAACTGTCCAGATCGCATCATCCGCATAGATGATTCTGACCGAGCCTTCTCCTACAACAGAATGACGTACATAACCCGTTTCATCCCATTCATAGTTGTAAGGTGGTGTACCACCGATGATGTCCACTTCATGGGTATTGTAGTAGAATGGTGATAAGCCACCCGTTACCCCTTCACCTACATTCGGCCCTAAGCCTAAGTAATCAAATGGTGCAGGGATGAACACCTCTTCTTTAGCAGATAGATCATAACAAACATCATCACCAGGGTTCGGACCAGTACCGACCAGCGTTACATCGCCACCAACAGCTGGTGCAGGATTCGGCATTTTAGCATCTAATTCATTGTAAGAATATAGATCATAGTCAACACCTGTTCCACCTAATCCTGTCCAGTAAGTATAAGGTAAGGTCACTGTTGTGGTGATCAAGCCGGGCGCATTACCACTACCATTCATCAAAACGGTAACGATGTCCAAAATGGCGTTCGTCGCAGGATCCACTACCAGCAAATAAGTATTATAGAGGTCAGATCCTTCATGCATACGCACGTCCACTACGAAATCATCTTCCGGACAAATGCCACTTGTGATCAAGAAGCCCGCATCCGCGATACAGCACTTGTACTCATAAGGGATCTCGAAGGTTTCACAAGCCACATCCGGCGCAAGTGGGTTCGTAACCGTAAAGCTTACCGTACCAACAGTAGCGATCGGTGTCTGTATGTCACCATCAAAGAAGAAGCCTGTTCCGGTGTAAATATTACCAGAAGCATCAACCGCTTCCCAAGTCGCTGTAAAGTCAGGGCAATCCTGCGTGATCTCTACTTGACACTCTAAAGGCGCAGCAGGGTAACTAGCCGTAGCTGTCACATCAGGGGAAACATCCACATCAATATCCTCTACCGCAAAGTCAACCCCTGTATAACTACAGGTCATGGTTAAGGTATAGGTCTGCGTTTCCGTACAACCATCACCATTCAAATTCAGGTAGGTCATTGGTATTGCACCATTAGCTGTGGTCAATGAACCAGAAGGACCCGCCCAGCTAGCAGTATAATCAACACCCTCTACGGCATTCGTTTCAACCACAGATGCACTGAAGCCGAAAGCATCACCGGTACAAACCGCACCGCCAGCACCAAATACATCTAAGTTCGGGCAACAGCCATAAGTAGCTGTAAAAGTGCTATTGGTTTCACAAATACTAGCAGAGCTGCCTAAAGCAGCATCAGCAAGCGCATTCGTAACCGTAAAAGTAATTGAGCCAGCAGGGAAAGCATTGGAATAGTCCGGTGTGTCACCATTAGCATCAAAATCATTCACCACTGTGAAATTCGCACAGGTGTTGGTCACTGTTGGGCCACAGCCCGCATCATTATTGATCGTGATATGGGTGTTGTCAATAGAGGGGTAAACCGTTACATCCAACTGCCCCGCATCCACCATAGAATCGGCAGCACCGTTCTGATCAATATCACACTCTATTGAAGCATAAAGGGTAACGACCACGGCATTACAAGCATCCCCCGCATAGGCGATACCCGCTCCCGCATAAGGGATAGAACGCGCCAGATCCTCGAACCACATGACCCCATTGATCTGTGTCAATGAAGGATCAGTGACCGCTGCTTGAATAGCCGCATCTGGTAATACAGGAACACCACCATCACAAATATTGGTGGTCTCTGTAGGCTCTGTAGATGTAGGGCACTGGCGACAGTCAAAGGTCGCAGGATCCGTGCGTATCTCACAGCCAGCAGGTGCAGCAGGGTTGGTGATCGTAAAGTCGAAACCACCATTGCTTACCTCAGCTAAGAAATCAGGCGTACCGCCATTGGCGTCATAAGAATTCGTGATCGTAAAACCAGGGCAAGACACCAAACTAGGTCCACAAGCCCCATCATTCGTCAAAGTGAAAGTCCAATCAGCAGGATCAGGATATACGGTCAAGTCTAATTGACCTGCGATAATAAAAGGCGGATCCGCCACACCATTTTGATCAGGGTCACATTCTATGGCCGCATATAAGGTCACTATTTCAGCCGCACAGCCATCGCCAGCTGCAGGGTAGGCGATCGCCGCACCTGCATAAGGCGTAGTGAATGCCGCATCTTCAAACCAAGAGATACCACCGAACTGTGTTCCAGAATCATCTGTTACTGCTGCTTGAATAGCCGCATCCGGTAAAGTGGGCACATCGCCATCACATATCTCATCCGTTTCTGTAGGCTGCGTTGAAGTAGGACAAGCTCTACAGTCGTAAGTCGCAGGATCCGTTCTTGTCTCACAACCAGCAGGTGCAGCAGGGTTGGTGATCGTAAAGTCGAAACCACCATTACTCACTTCTGCGGAAAAGTCAGGAGCAGCACCATTAGCGTCATATGTATTTGTAATAGTGAAGCCCGGACAAGACACCAAACTTGGTCCACATGCCCCATTATTAGTTAAAGTGAAAGTCCAATCAGCAGGATCCGGGTAGATATTCACCCCGACATTACCAATTACGATCACACTTGAATTAGACGTACAAACCACACCACCATATAAAGTGATGGCTTCAAAATTACATTTATCCGCAGCAGTATGCGCACTCGTGCCCGCATAAGGCATTGTACCAGCTGCATCTGTATACCAAGCAAAAGCACCAGCTAGACCCGCATTAGACATACCCGCTAAAAGATCCGCCTCAGCAGTTACAAGACCAGGTGCACCTCCATCACAGACATCCACAGCTGCAGCAACAGTAGCACCTGCGGGGCAGCACCCCGTAGGTGCACAAGTACAAGTGACATTACCCGCAAAGGTAGGATTACAAGTAGTTGGGAAGCCAGGTGTAAAGGAATAGGCATCACTCTCTGTATCATCTGGCGGTACCGGAGGCCCGCAGCCCGGATCCGTACAAGCCGCTGTAGACTGCGTGAAACATACATCAGCATTCACAGCAGTTACGGTGACCGTACCCGCTCCACAAGAGCCAGCAGTGTTCGTCTCCGCCCAAGCCGCAGCATCCGGATAGAAATTCACATTGCCGATAAGCTCACAAATATCACAAGTATTACAACCTGTTTCTAATTTCACATAAAGTGGGCGCACATCTGCTGTACAGCCCGTAGGTGTAGCCGTATTGAAAGCCGCAGCACATCCTGCATCACCAAAGAAACCAGTTACAGTAGCCGTTGGTCCATTCCAAGCGCCACCATCACAGCGGTTTACTACAACATCACCGACAGCTGGCGCTTCACCAGGACAATAGTCTGTTGCTACTGCCGATACATCTAACACAGGGGTTACGAAATTAACCGCTGCTACTGTTGCTGTATTATTACAATCTGTATCATAACCTACCGTATGCGTTAAGTCATAAGTTCCACAAGTGTTACAACCACAAGGATCGAATAGTGCGGTCTCGGCTACTCCACAAGCATCCGAACCTGATACACAGCCACCTAAAGCACCACTCCATCCAGTTCCGAATAATTCAAAAACCGTATTAATTGGTGCGAGGTCCACAGGTGCATCATTACAAAAGACTTCAACAGGATCCGTGAAAGCAGGGTCCGGGCAACAAACTTCAGCTGCCGGGATGGTCGCAGGATTAATTGTTAAACTAGCACCTGCGCCACAGGCACTCCATCCACCAGAGGCACCATCATCTGACACGTTAATAGTCAATGGAGGAAGTAGCCCACCCGCAGCATCACAACCACAAATATCTGTGGTAATCGTCATACTGAAGTTTTGGACTCCACTACCTTGTCCCCAATTATTACATGGATTACCATCTCCACTTCCGCCCCCGGGGTTAGTTGCACAACCACCGGAACCGGTACCATCATAGTAGAATCCTTCACCAAATACATTACCTCCAGCACCTCCTCCATTACAACCTGTGGCACAGCCGGTACAACCAGCATAAGAAATCCAACCACCAGGTAGTCCTGTGGCTGAAATATCGTGATAGGCTGTATTCAAATCCAAGGATACTCCATGAATCCAGTCAAAGCCTCCATCAAAAGAGAAATTGACCACAAATTCTACTGTGATGTCATTACAGTCATTGCAATTACCAGCATCTATAACATTTTGGGTTACAGTGGGCGTACCCACAATATTACCCGATGTGCTTATCGTCTGAGCCGACATAGACAGGCATAAGACAAATGACAGCAACGCCATTAATGATAAGTATATAGTTCTCATATTTTCGTCGTTTTTAGCTTTAGTTAAGGGCAACTACTCTGAACAGATGAACTGATCTTTGTTATTAATATTCATGTTCATCATTTTCAAGTAACGCACTAGTTGTTCATCACTAAGCTCATTCGACAATCTACAAGTTGCCACTCGGTTAGTCATATCAAAATTTACTTCAAGAAAACCTTCTAAAGCCGTTTCTAGCTTTTCTTTTACATAATCTTCGAAGTATTCATTCGGGCGGTCGTCATGTGCCGGGTGACTTAAGCAAACCGAATATTCGGTCTCATCATCACTGACCACATGCATGTGTACTTTATCAAGAGGGATAGTAGGAGTGGTTTGTGCCAAGAGTCGATTGGTGCAAAGTAGGAGTAACACCAGCATGACCCCGTTCAAGGACAGCATTCTTTTCATTTGTTTTTGAGTTTTATTATGAGTTAGTTTAAAGTTGTTTTCCATCAGATGAAAAGCTTTAAACCACCTCGGTAGAAGTGTTTTAGTAAATGGACACAGTTGTTCCAGGATCACGATGTTCATTTCATCGTACATCAAAAAGCGGGTTCACCAGAAACTTATAGCCTATTATTTATTCAGGCGCATTGTTTCATTAGTATGAATCCGTGGAATCAAGCAATATTTTAGTAGAGAGTTGGGTAGCTAAGGCGAAAGCAATTGAATGATTCTCACTCTAATTCACTTGCACACTACAATAATATAATTTTTGTCAATTTTTAATTGTGTACAAAAAAAAGGCATTGCTGTAATTAATGTCGCCTAAAATACAGTTCAACAAACTCGAAAATACTTTCTAAACTCTGATTAAAAGCTTATTACAACTTAAAAAAAAACACATTCATCTATTAAATGTTCAAGAATGGAATATTTAACAAGACCTTAAAATGACACTTTACACAACTATTTTATTCTAATAAACAATTGTACCCGATTTATTGTAGAGAAACAAGCGGTCAGAAGTAATTAAGGGGGGAAACAGAATACACTTCATATTGACCGCTAGAAAGGAACACTGCACAAAAACCACTAATTTTGTGCTGTTATGCAAACAAACGCACAAAGCAAGACAGACATCCGCACCCTCTCATTAGAAAAGCTGACCGATAGCTTAGTAAGTATGGGAGAAAAAGGATTTAGAGCCAAGCAAGTTTATGAGTGGCTGTGGACGAAGAGTGCTTGGTCATTTGAAGAGATGACCAATTTATCTAAAGGCTTACGCGAAAAGCTGAACGAGCAGTTCAGCATTCGCCCTATTGTGATTGATACGGAGCAGCATAGTAAAGACCGTACGATCAAGTTCCGTTTTCGTTTGCATGACGGGCATTTGGTAGAGGGTGTACTTATTCCTTCACCTGATATGGAGCGTATGACCGCTTGCGTGTCTTCACAGGTAGGCTGTAGTTTGGCCTGTTCTTTTTGTGCTACCGGAAAGATGGATCGTTTGCGTAACCTCACTGCTGCTGAGATATATGATCAGGTGGTGATCATTAAACGTGCCTCTGAGCAAAATTATGAACGTCCGCTCACCAATATTGTATATATGGGCATGGGGGAACCACTTTTGAATTATAGAGAGGTACTGAGCAGTTGTGACCGTATTTCGGATATGCGTTATGGTTTGGGTATGGCTGCTAAACGGATCACGGTGTCTACCGCAGGCATTGCGAAGATGATCCGTAAACTGGCAGATGACGATACCCGCTTCAATCTGGCCCTATCTTTACACGCCGCAAATGATAAAAAGCGAAATGAGATCATGGCCATCAATGAAACCAACTCACTCTCCGTTTTAGCCGATGCGCTTCGTTATTATTACGATGCCGTAAAACGCAGAGTCACCTATGAATACATCGCCTTTAATTTCTTTAATGATAGCTTAGAAGATGCGGCGGAATTGGTTGAATTTTGTAAAGTAGTGCCTTGCAAGGTTAACATCATTGAATACAATAAAGTAGAAGGGATTGACTTTTTGAAAAGCGATGAAGATCGCTTATTGGCTTTTCAAAATTATTTAGAAACGCATGGTGTAACCACTACCCTACGCAGAAGTAGAGGAAAAGATATTGACGCGGCTTGTGGGCAACTTGCCAATAAGTAAGACTGCTCTTGTGTGCAACCTATTTCCTGTTTTAGTATTCATTTTAACTGTTCGGGTCCTATCACTCACTCCCATAACAATAAGCTAGTAATTTTTGGAGGCTCTTCTCGTCATCACTTACTGTGTGTTTTTCAGCTTTTTGCTGTACCGCCTGCCTTATTTTTCAAATATCGGACTTGGAAAATGGTTCTTAGTCCTTGTGTTCTTATTTAAAGTGGGAGCCGGCTATTTATATGGAGCATTTCACAATGCTTATCATAATGGGGGGGATCCCTATTTGTACGTGTTTTACGGGAAGGTGATCTTCGATACTTTTTCTAGCGAGCCCTTGGTCTTTTTAGAGCTGGTGCTCGGTCCGAACGCACGCCCTGACCCGGAACGCATTTGCCATATATCTGATGGTATTCCGTCTTGGAATGATGTACGGACTTACTCTATGTTCCGGATCAATGCCTTGTTACATTTTTTTAGCGGGGGCTATTATTATGTGCACAGCGTATTTTTCAACTTCTTTTGCATGATCGGCCTAGTGGGGATATACCGAGTTGCGAAGTATTATTTCCCTTGCTTGACTTATAGTTCGGCTATTATTGTCTTTTGCATTCCTTCTGTTTTGTTTTGGGGCTCAGGCATACATAAAGGTGCTATTTGCTTTCTGTCTATGGGACTCATGCTCTATCAGTTCCACAGTGCTTTTATTATTACTGAAAAGAGCGGTAAGAAATGGATGAAACGTTTTTTACTTTTTGCCTTAGGCTTCGGCATTTTAATTTTAGTTCGCCCTCATTTGTTACTGGCTCTTTTTCCGGCTATTCTAGTCGGTTGGATCTGTAGTACCTGGAAAGGGAATACTTTATCAAAGTTTTCAGGAATTTACACCGCTGGTATTATAGGTATCCTACTTGCGCCTAAGTTATGGGCAAAGGCGGACGTTATCCGCATTCTATCGGAAACGAACTGGGTGCTCACTCAATATTTCAAAGGCACAAGTGATGTCTATTTACCCACCTTCAAAGCCAATTTTTGGTCAATGATGGAAGTGGTTCCATATGCGCTATTCAATACATTGGTCAGGCCGCTTTTCAACTTTAGCGATTGGACTTGGCAGCAAATCGCGGCGGCTGAATTGTTTCTAATGTGGGTAGTGGTCTTTGCGTCTATATGGAGTGGTTTGAGCACGAACTGGCTACAACAGCAATCATCTCAAAGTGCTTACTCGAAGCAATTGTCTTTTCGTTATTTCTGTTTATTTTTTCCTATTTCCTTTTTATTAATGGTGGGCTTAACCAGCGATAATATGGGTGCCTTGGTTCGCTATCGCAGTTTGGTCTGGCCATTTTTGGGCATGGCTATATTCTTACCTTCTCGAATCGCGGAAAGTTTAGAACAGCGTATTGTCAAATACTTACGCTCTTGAGCTATAAGTACTCGGACAAAAATAATCGTTGCTCCTGACTTGCTCTTTTAGCCGTATCCTGCGTTATGAAAAGCCTCATTTAGCTTTGCTATACCTCGTTTTTCATGCCTTGCTTACAACTAAAATAGCTACCCCATGAGCTATGGGCTTACTTTTGTCCAAGTACTTAAAATGATATGCTTATGCTGGCCAGTTAGCCATCTTTGGGGATGCGCGAGGGATAGGAGTGGTTATGAAGCCGATGAATGCGCCCTGTTTGGCGGTGTAGCGGGGCTGATCAGAGGAAGACACCGCTACACCTGCCAAACAGCAGCAGGCAGCGGCTGAATTTGAACGGATAGCCCGGTGACCGC
>JAHDGT010000077.1 GCA_020631675.1 Bacteroidota bacterium | reverse complement strand
AATCCCCCGCCTGTTTCAAAGGAATGTTGATCGTGCAGATCTTAGTTTAGTAGAATTTGCACCTCTTGACTACCTAATAAAAACTCTTTCAATCTATAGTCAGGATAGCTGCTGTCCACCACATTGAAATTCTCCATATCAAAGCAAATATCTCCTTGAACTATTTTGAAAGGTACACCATTATAAGCTATGTTCAGAAAATGTGTAGTGGCTTCAGCTTCTTCTGTCGCGGGCACTTCGATCTTAAAACGAAACACAGTGGCTTCGTCCGAGATCGGTAGTAGAAAATGCACGCCATCTTTCTCTACAGGATCGCCATCTAAAGTAAATACTTCATAGTTGGTTTCAATACGGTCGTAGCATTTTCCATCATCATTGGTACCAAAAACGCTATCAGGGCCGAAAAACCCATCCGAGGCATAATCGCCGTCGCCGTCGCTGCTTTCTGGTGGCGTCCATCCGTCTTCACAATCCGAAAACAAGAAGGTTAAAGGCAATTCACCATAAAGAGAAGGCTCATTCTCTGCGGTGCGTGTACAGCTACTAAGCAAAGTTAAAGCAAGAATAAAAGATAAAGCGGAGATGATACGTAGGTTGATCATTATGTTCTGATTTTGAAACTTGATAAATGAATCAAGTCGAGGGTTTATGAGAATGCATCAACATACTGCGCAGTATTGAATACGTTTGAAAGGGGATGCGTTGTAGGAAATGGTTGTACTTGGGTTGAAAAAAAATCAAAATTCGTTCGCAAAGGGGGCTTTTGTATTATATTGTATAGAAATACCGAAAAAAACTTTCATGTTCCTCTATTTTAAACTCGCTTGGCGCAACATCTGGCGCAATAAAAGACGCACTATACTGACCCTTTCCATGATCAGTTTGGCGGTTCTATGTGCGGGTTTGATGCGTGCGATGCAAGAAGGGGCATATGAGCAAATGGTCAAAAATGCCGCTGGCATGTACACGGGTTATGCTCAGATCCAAGCAGAAAAATATTGGGATGAACGCAGCTTAAACAATAGCTTTGAATTAACGGAAGAGTTAATAAGCAATACCCAAAACATTAAATCTGTAGAAGCTGCGGTACCTCGCATCGAATCTTTCGCACTTGGCTCTGCGGGTACATTAACCAAAGGTGCTGTTGTGCTTGGCATTGACCCCGTCAAAGAGAATCAGATGACTAAACTGTCTACTAAACTCTCTTCTGGTGACTATCTAAAGGAGACAGATGACGCGGTGCTCATCAGTGATGAACTGGCTGAGCATTTGAATATAGGTGCTGGAGACACCCTGGTATTGATCAGTCAAGGTTTCAGAGGTGTGAATGCAGCTGGCAAATATCCCGTTAAAGGCGTTTTAGACATCACCTCCTCTGCCTTGAGTTCTGGCGTAGTCTATATGTCTATTCCTAATGCGCAATATCTTTTCGGCATGCCCGATAGAGTCACTTCTCTATCCCTGATGATCAATAAGCAGGAAAACTTGAACCAAGTCGTCACAGATGCACGTAAAAATCTATCTGACAAGCCTTTGCGAGTAATGGATTGGCCCGAAATGTTGCCCGGACTGGTGCAACAAATAGATCTGGACAGACAAGGTGGAAAGATTTTCGTGTACATTTTATACATGATCATCGCCTTCGGTATTTTCGGTACTATACTGATGATGACCGTAGAGCGTAGAAAGGAATTCGGGGTTTTAATGGGCATAGGCATGAACCGATGGCGCATGATGCTGACCACTTGGTTGGAGTCTATTTTCTTAGGACTAAGTGGCATATTAATAGGCGTTTTGATCACCTATCCGCTGATCTACTATTTCCATGTCAACCCCATCACCTTTACCGGTGAGGCTGCTGAACTCTATGAGAAATTCGGAATGGAACCCATCATTCCCACCTCCACCAATATCAGTGTGCTGTTATCGCAGGCCACCCTCATCTTAGCTATGTGTAGCCTTCTGTCTATGTACCCGATCTACGTATTAAGAAAACTACGTCCGGTAGATGCCATGCGTGGCTAATTTTTGACTGTATATGATATCAACCATCGCTTGGCGAAACATATGGCGCAATAAGAAACGCTCCTTTTTAGTAATGGGAGCCGTTATACTAGGCTTATGGTCGATCTTATTCGCCACCAGTTTCAGTGCGGGCATGATCAGTGCCATGATCGAAAAAGGCATTCGCCATCAGCACTCCCACCTACAAATACACCATAACAATTATCAAAAAAATAAAGAGGCGAAGCACTTCATAGAAGATGCAGAAAGCATCCTTCAAAAAAGTGCTTCAGATGAAAACATTCAAGCCTCTGCTGCTCGGGTGACCACACAAGCCATGATGAATACCACCAAGGGAGTTAGAGGTATACAAGTCATTGGCGTACAAGCTGAGCGCGAAGCCCAACTAACGGATATAGATCAGTTCATCATCACAGGTAAATACTTTGATGGCAAACAGCGCAAGCCCATCTTGGTCAGCAAAGGCATTGCTGAAAAAATGAAGCTGAAAGAAAGTACCAAGTTGGTGCTAACTTTTCAAAATACTTTAGGAGACATCAGCACGCTCTCCTTTCGGGTAGCAGGTATTTTCGACACTGGCAATGCCATGTTAGATGATACAAGGGTATATGTGCCTTTCAAATCACTACAAACCGCCTTGGGCTTAGCAGAAGGGCAAGCCCATGAGCTGGCTTTCTTTTTAAAAGACGCCAGCGAATTAGAGCGTTCCCAAGCAGCCTTAGCTGCGATCGCCCCCCGACTACACGTACAATCTTGGGAAGATTTAGCACCAGAATTCCGAGTGTTCGAAGAACAATTTCGCATCAGCATTTATGTGATCTTATTCATCATCATGCTGGCACTGATCTTTGGCATCATCAACACCATGCTCATGGCGGTCTTAGAGCGCATCAGAGAGCTGGGCATGCTCATGGCAGTAGGCATGAACAAACGCAAAGTCTTCAATATGATCCTGACAGAAACCGTTCTGCTCACGCTAATAGGCGCACCGATCGGCATTCTATTGGCATGGATCAGCATTACTTTTTTCAGTGAAAACGGCATTAACCTAGGCGCATACGCGGAAGGACTCAGCAGCATGGGGGTTGGGCACATCATACGTCCCGTTTTTGAGCCAGAGGTCTTTTTCATCACCAGCATCATGATCATCATCACGGCCATTTTAGCTGCGGTTTACCCTGCTTATAAGGCCGTGAAACTTAAACCTGTTGAGGCTTTGCGTAGGGCTTAAAATAATGGCGCATGCCCGCCTTCGGCAGGTCACCGGGCTATCCGTTCCTACAAAATGGGCTATCTGGGGGTTCGTTGCACTACTTGGCGGTGGCTACCTCTGGGCCGCCCCCGCCAAGCAGGCACTCACGCCCCATCTATCCCATTTCGTACCACTCCTATCCCTTGCGCGGGATCATGGAAATTTGTTCTAAAAAGTCAAATAGCTTATGAGCTTGATCATAGACGTCAACAACATAGAAAAAACATACACCGAAACCGCTGTACCCGTACACGCGCTCAGAGGTGTAGACCTGCAAATAGAAGCAGGCGAGTTTACGGCGATCGTAGGCCCTTCCGGATCTGGTAAAAGCACCTTGCTCAATATCATTGGTGGTTTAGATGTGCCCAGCACAGGCAGTGTAGTGGTCAATGGTACCGACATCAGTCAGCTCAACGCCAATCAGCTGATCGATTTCCGACAAAAGAACATTGGTTTCGTATTTCAAGCTTATAACCTCATCCCAGTTCTGACCGCTAAGGAAAATGTAGAGTTCATCATGCTGCTACAAGGGCGATCGAAATCCGAAAGAGACGCCCGTGTTAAAGAGTTATTAGAAGAAGTGGGTTTGATGGATAAAATGGACAATCGCCCTACGCAGTTGAGTGGCGGCCAGCAGCAGCGTGTGGCTGTCGCACGTGCATTAGCCAGTAAGCCCAGCTTTGTATTGGCGGATGAACCTACTGCCAATCTAGATTCTAAAAGCACGGCCAACTTACTGGACATCATGCTCAAGCTCAACCAAGAAGAAGGCATGACCTTCGTATTCAGCACGCACGACCAACGTGTGATCGATCGTGCCCGTAGAGTGCTCACACTTGAGGATGGTAAAATCGTTTCAGACATCAAAACCAAGGCATGAATTGGATGATCTTCAAGTCCAGCATACTCCGTTCAACACTTGTTTTTTTCTTGCTGTTCATTGCTGCTCTGGCAACAACAACTGGCGTATTCGCACAAGAAAAGGAAACAGCTAAAAAAGAAAAGAAGCAAAAGAAAGATCCCGCAGATCGCAAATGGGCCATACGCGGATACTTGAAAGAGATGCCCGGCATCACGCACTTTGATACCACCACCACTATCCTACTCTACCCGGTTGACAAGCAAACTTATTTCAGCAATCTGATTCACAACCGCATACAATTCAAGTGGTACATCAATGATAATTTCACCTTCAATACTCACTTGAGAAACCGTTTCATGCACGGTAGCTACATCAGCTATATCAACTCCCAACTTCCCCCACTCACTATTGATGGGATCGACACTTACGGAGAATTGATGCGAGAAGCAGGTGATGGGAACGGCTATTTGCCATTGACTTTTCTTTGGCACAATAAAGCGGCCAGTGTAGGAATCTCTTCAATTGATCGGCTGAATATTGATTTTGTAAAGGGGAATTTTGAAGCTCGTATCGGTAGACAAAGAATCAATTGGGGTATATCAAGCGTTTGGAACCCGCATGATATTTTCAATACGATCAACTTTACCGACTTTGATTATGAGGAAGGCCCTGGCACTGATGCGGTCCGCATTCAGTACTATACTGGTGTGGCCAGCTCAATAGAATTCGCATTTAGTCCGAGCAACAGACATTTTCGGCACAGTGTGGGGGGCGGCTTATTGCGCCTGAATAAAGGCATTTACGATTTCCAGATATTAGGAGCCTACTTTGACCGCTACGCCTTAGCAGGATTTGGCTGGGCCGGGGGTATTAAAAACATGGGTTTTAAAGGAGAGTGGATCTACTTCCAACCGCTTAAAAACCGCAGCAATTTAATTAGAAATGTAGTGGGGGTATTAGGCTTTGAAAGAACATTCAAAAACACCTTTTTGAATCTATCTTTTTTGTACATCGACAAACCCTCGCCCAATGCTGAGATCGGTTTAGCTGGGGCGAACATCAACAGGCTGGACCCGACGAGCCTTTCTCCTTATCGGTGGAATATGCTATTTTCCTCCAGCTTCTCTTTGTCTCCGATTTGGAGTGTAGCATTAACAAGCTGGTATAGCCCCAGCGAATCCCACTTCAGTTTCGTAAGTCCGAGTACAGGACTATCTGTCAAAGAAAATCTTATGCTCGAAGCATTTGGTCAACTGTTATTTTCAAAAGGAGCAAGTTATCCCTATAAGTACAATAGTTCGGCAGTATTCTTGCGTTTGAAATGGAGTTATTGAGGCTTTATTTAAATATTCTTCGTGTAGCTTTCATGTCCTTCTTTCTTTGTGGTAAAATTTTCGTCAGAGCACATATTTGCTGACCACAAAGAACTAAGAACACTAAGGAGCACAAAGTTTTTTTTAAGTCTTCTTGACCAACAGTAGTCTTTCGCACAAGGGATAGCAGTGGTAATGAGCCCGCTGAACGCACCCTGAGCGGCGGCTGGCAAAAGCGACCTCGCGAAGCTCTTTGGCAGCCTGCCAGCGAAGCAGCGGGCAGCGGGTGAATTTTAACGGATAGCCCGGTACCCGCAGTGAAAAGCTGGCACTTTTCGAGACGAAAGACATAAGATACAAGACGTAAGATTCGTGCCGTATGCCAAGTCTTTTGCCGCTGGCTTACGCCAGCTTTTTATTGCGGGTATGTGCCCTGATAAGGTTGGAGATTCTCTACATGTTTACGATATTAGCGCGATGAATAATGCACCAACATTCGAACAGTCCCTTTTAGGTTCTCTAAAGAGCAATACGAACCCACCCGTTTGGGATCGTGCTGTAGAGTTACACGAACAAGGAAAATATAGAGATGCGGTTTTGGCCATCTTTGATTTCGTGAACCCACACCATAGAGAAAGATATGGCAATGCGGATCAGACGGAGTTCAATATACCACACGGTTCTACTCGTGTACAAGTAAAGTTAGATGATGCGAAATTGAGCGTTACCGCTCCTTTCGTGCGTATGCCAGCGGGGGCTAAAGTCCCAATTATGCGACAGGTCGCGCAGATCAACTTCAACCCGCTCAATTTATCGAACATACATTTGGAAGGTGACCTGCTCCAATTCAAATTCGAGTGTCCGATTGAGTTGTGCGAGCCTTATAAGGTGTATGATGTGTTCAGAGAAACCTGCATTTTCGCCGACAGCTATGATGATGTGTTCATTGAGAAGTTCAAGGCCAGCTGGGCTGCTGAACCCATTGTGACGCGATATAGCGAGAAGGAAATAGATCAGATCTGGGATACCTTCCAAGGCTACTTAAAAGAGACCGCGGCTTATTTAGATTATTTCGAGAATAAGCGCATGCACAACTATATGTGGGATGTGTTGAATCTCACCTTCATGAAGATCGATCATTATGCCGCGCCACAGGGTTTCTTGAAAACCGAGATCGACAAGGGTATTGCTTCTATGCATGCCAACCAGCCACCAATAGAAAAGGTGCAAAAAGGAAAGCGTTTCTTTAAAAAGCTACAAGAAATGGATCGGGCGTCTTTTGAGAAAGACATCTATAAAGTGGAGCAATTCATACCCACCAAATTCAGAGGCAGCTTAGAGAACATCAAGTCGAATTTTGAACAGTCGTACGCCAATGCGAAGCAGGAGATCGATGCCAAAGATCATATCTCGGCCACCTTCTCTGTTGCCTATGCGTTCATGAACATGTACTACCACACCAATATCTCTGATGATATTAAAAACCTGACATCCAAAGCTTTAATGGATGCCAGTGGTAAGCCGTGGGCGGATGCGGCCACAACACTTTTCCAAGCTATGGAACGTGTGATGCGCGGACAAATAGAAGAAGTGAAAAAAGAAGAGAAGAAAAGCTGGTGGAAATCACTTTTTAGTTGATCCCTCACTCTTTTTCTTAGGCGGAGCGGCTACTTTACCATCTTTAATGCCTCGCATTTTTGCTTCTAAAGCACTGAAACGCTCTAAGATATCTTCATACATGGCATGCATCTCTTCGGGATGCATGCCATAATAATGTATGGACTGGTCAAAGTCGGCATAACTCACGCCATGTGCCCCTAAAATAGCGTTGTATTTTTCTTGAACATCTTTTCTGCCATTGGCATCCAATTGGGGTATTCGCCTTACTTTTTGTTTGTTATTTACGGTTCTATTTTTGACTTCAGATTTAGCTTTATCAGCTGCTTGAACATCTTTTTGTGTATTATCCAGCTTTTTTTTAAGCGTTGGGTCAGAAGCAGGGGCTACTTTACTTTCTTTTAGAGCTGTAGCGCTTTTATCATTTTTCGCAGCGATCGCTTTTTTCTCCTCCATCTGCTTTTTCACTCGCTCAGCGATCTCTTGGGCAGATACTTTTTTATTGGGCTTTTTAGCCGCCTCCTCTGCTTTCTTTTTTTCCTCTTGTTTCTTGCGCTCTTTACTTTTACGCACTTTCTCATCTTTGATCTGAGCCTCCGCAATATGCACATCCATTAAAATGGCGACCATCTGCTCATAACTGAGCACTGGTTCGGGTACATCTTCCACTACCTTCAACTCATTGCAGGCGTTGAAGACCATGCAGATACTGATCAGTAGTAGTAGCTTAGAAATAGGGTATTTCATTTTGTAAATCAAGGTGTGATCTTTTGTCCTTTAGCATCGAAAAAAGTAACGGCATCCTTCGTCAGAAGCTGCTTGGCAGATTGAGATAAGTAAGAACCGCCCGCATAAAACTCTACTTTTTCTTTTTTTCCGTCTCCTCTATCTATCTCGGCATATACCGCCTGTTTAGGAACGCTGAGCGTTGGCTTAGTGTTCTCGTGAATATCTAATTCCGCATCATTATTCGCCACTAGTATCCAAGACTTCTCTTTGTGGTTCAGGCTGACCATGGATCGGGCGTCTTGATCCGCATAGAATCCGGAAGAATTGGGCGCAATGGCTTCCAAGTCTCCTTTGCCATTTCCTTTTAAGAATAAACCCACTCCCGCATCGGCGCGAACCGTCTCTACTTCAAAAGGATAATGGTTGCCAGATAATAAAACATCTGTATAGCCATCCAAATCAAAGTCCTGAACCAATAAAGCGTTTACTGGAGAAAATTGCGCTTGAGCGGGTAACTCCTTTATCGTAAAATCGCCACCTTCCCCTTGAATCAAAACCACTGATGATAGGATATCCGCTTCATAATGCAAGGCCTTTTTCATCTTGTCTTTACCTAAAATCTCATCCACCTCAGCCAATGCGAAAGATTGGTAAGTAGGGAATTTATCCGCGATGAATGGCATTTGCTCTGAGGAACACTGCCTTCCTCTTACTGGAAGGTTCTCTCCCTTCTCCGTGTACATATGACTCAAGTATACATCATTAGAGCCAGAGCCATCAAAATCATCGGCATATACTTGGAAACGTTTTTTATCGCTAACGGTATATTTCGTGTTCCAGCCTAAATTGCCCAACACATAATCCATTCGTCCGTCTTGATTGAAATCTCCCGAGGCAATGCTATTCCACCAGCCTCTGGTAGCGGATAAACCCCATATACCACTTACTTCCTCAAAGCTTTTCCCCTCTTGGTTTTGGAATAGGTGAATGTTCATCCACTCTCCCACTACCATTAGATCAGGATCATTATCATTGTCAAAGTCCGTCCAAATGGCAGAAGTCACCATGCCTAATTCAGAGAAAGAGGTCTTGGTATTATAGTAAGAGGAGGAAGCATCCTTGAAACGTCCATTTTCATTGATCAGCAATTGAGATGCTGCGGGATAAGGGTACTTACCGGGTATCGCTCTACCCCCTACAAAAAGGTCTTGATCACCATCTCCGTCCACATCGGCAGCGCAAACCGTTGAGCCACTCACATAGCTATTCGGTAGTTGATCGCTAGCATCCATGAAGCTCGCATTGCCTTGATTAAGGTACAATCTGTCTTTGTATTTGGGGTCATTGATGTGATAATAGCTACCCCCACTCACTACGTATAGATCCTCGTCGCCATCACCATCCGCATCAAAGAAAAGGGCTGCCATATCTTCCTGCTCTGCATGCTTGCCCCAAGGACCATTCATTGCTACAAAATCACCTGTGGAAGATTGAAGATAAAGTACCCCTTCCTGCCCGATAGCCCCGCCAATATACAGATCATCCATCCCATCCACATTCACATCCGCGACCGCCATACCCGGTCCGTTTTGTGATAGTTTATGAGGCAGTAAGATCTCCCTTTTAAAATCGTCGAA
This sequence comes from Bacteroidota bacterium, assembly GCA_020631675.1. Classification (GTDB taxonomy): domain Bacteria; phylum Bacteroidota; class Bacteroidia; order Chitinophagales; family UBA2359; genus JAHDGT01. Next base: position 4,146 of record JAHDGT010000077.1, on the reverse strand, counting down.
GTCATTTTCTTGATGCTTAAAAGGAATGTTCTTTGAATCAACGGCTGTAAAAAGCTTAGGTGTTGTATTTGTAAAATGACTTTTTACCGGAGCAAAGTTTTTAGCGTCTTTTAAGTTCAATACTATTCTTTGATCGACTTTGATATCCGTCTGCAATTCTTGTTTCCCATTGGGCCAAGTAATGATCAATTCCTTAACCAGCTCAGCATTACCCAGTCCGAAATGGATCAAGGGTTCTATACTCGACTGGAAGCCACAACTGGCTTTCATTTCTAAAAGCTGAGGTCCGTTATCTGTAAGAATACTCACCTTAGCCCCCAAGCCATTGGGATTAGCACTTTCCCCTTTTAATTTCACTTGTAAATAGTGATTTCCGCTTTTGTCTGCGCTTAGGTTTTTATAGACAAATGCAGGATCATTGATGTTATTGACCACCAGATCCAGATCACCATCATTATCTAAATCCCCATAGGCTGCCCCATTAGAAAAGCTTTTTTGTGATAAGCCCCATTCATTCACACTATTACTATAGGTTTCCCCCTTGATGTTCTTGTAAATGTAGTTGGATAATTTTTGTGAAGGTACTTCCGCTAAGATGTTATCAAAAGTCAGTCTTCCAGAGCGAATCGTTTCTTCCAAAACATCCGCATCGAAAAGCCCTCTCAGCTTCAATTCATTAACAAAGTCATTATCTAACAAATCAATCACGTATCCATTGCTAATAAATAGATCTTTCCAGCCATCATTATCAAAATCAGCGAAAAGTGGACCCCAGCTCCAGTCCGTACTATTTACACCAAACTGTTGTGCCACTTCACTATAGTTCCCATCTCCTCTATTCAGTTGTAGCGTGTTATTCATATACTGATAGCTACCACTATTTTCTACCATTTGATCAAATAGTACGCTATTCATATTTGGCATCAATGTTTTAGATCGAAAGTGGCTTTCCGGAGACATCTCCGCTACAGCGATATCCATCAAGCCGTCATTATTGCAATCTGCTATATCCACCCCCATAGCAAAAAGTGACAAGTGCTTTAAAGAGGTACTTATATTATTTTTAAAAGTACCCTTTTTACTATTCAACAATAAAGCATCATTCTCGTAAAAATCTACTGCCACATAAACATCAGAAAGACCATCATCATTCATGTCGGACACGCACAGTCCTAAAGAAGGTTTCTCCCTTTCTTCAAGTCCCATTGACCCGCTTTTATCCACGAACTTGCCAGTAGAAACTTGTTCATAATAGGTATCAAAATACAGTGTAAGCTCTCTTCTATCTGAACTTGCTTTATCATTATTCTTCTGGGCATCTTCTTTACCCACAACAGGCTCAGAAGAGAATTCTTTCTTCTTATTACCCTCATCACTTTTCGCATCTATCAATTTACCGATCACCTGAGCCGTTTCTTTATCCATTACCTCACCAGTACCTTTATCCACTTTCATTTTCTCGGGCATTACGAACCTCAAATTGCCATAATTATCTTTATATTTCAGGCGTTGACTATAATCAATCGGTTCGTAATTCTGATCTATAGATTTTTCTTCTGTCTTGGACGAATTCACACTCCCCTCAGAAGCATTCGTTGACATATCCGAGTTGATTCTATTACTGTTATTCTTTTCATTGATCACAAAAACATCCAGATCACCATCATTATCCTTATCAAAAAAGGCAGCATGAACAGAACCGCCTTTATCGGCTAAGCCATAGGACTCAGCAGCCTCTGTAAAAGAACCATCTTTATTATTGATATACAATTCATTAGCTCTATATTCTGCTGATAATTTCCCACTCTTACAAATGTACACATCATTCCAGCCATCGCCATTCACATCCACTATGGTCACACCAGATGACCAGCTTTTATTTTCTATTTGTTGCTTAAAAGGCTGATCCGCTTTTTCAAATTTCAAATCCCCTTTATTCCAGTACAATTCGTCCTCATTTTGGTTAGAGGTGAACACAATATCAGATAGTCCATCATTATTCAGATCACCGATAGCCACACCACCACCATTAAAATAATTGGTATAGTTCAAAAAATTGGATGCTATGCTGGGTGTTAAATTGTTCTCAAAAACAACACCACTTTCCTTTGTGCTCAGCAATTGGAAAACAGCATCCTTTGATTTATCCGAGGATATGCTTGCTGGATAATTCGACGCACTTTCCACTGCTGTAGAAGAAAAACCTGCTTGTTTATACTTACAAGCAAAACACAATTGTAAGAGCACAGAAAAAACCAGTATAAGAGCAAAGTTTTTCATTTCACATTCATCTTTAAAAGATGTTGAATAGCCTGATCAGCATCCATTATTCCAATAATATACATGCCGCTATTCAATACAGATAAATCAAAAATAGCTTCTTGTTCTGAAGTAAGCTGAGTATCAATTCTTGTTGACCTGCCCAATAAATCCACACAACTTAATACTGGTGTGTTTCCAGGTACATTATATTCAACTTTAAGAAGCTCACCTTCTATATGATACTGCCAATCCTTGTTATTTGATACTTGCTCATAAACGCCAATAAAAGAATCTTGCAGGTAAAGACCATTATAGTCAGTGCCTAAGTAAGCTCCCCATGCTATTTGATCCGGTGTCATGACGTTCAATGTTCTTCTAAGTACATTCACATCCACATCTTGAAAAACATTTATGCTGTCCGTTTGATAATCGTATACCAAGTCCAAAAAACCATCACCATCCAGATCGTCGATCAAAGGGGATGAAACCGGTAATAAGCCTCCTCCATATGGCACTAATGGAAAAAGCTCATCGTTAACAAAATCATGAGCCATGACCGAAAATTGAAAAAAAGTAGTGTCTAATTCAGGACTATATTGTATCGTATTGAAAGTCAGTACCCCCTCATCCTTCCCATCCTCATTCAGATCAACCGCTATCGGAGAGTTTAATTGGAGCAGATCACCTTCATAGGCTTCGTACAGTACCTCACCACTTGCCCCGTCAATCATTAGTTGTATATGATCGGTATATTGCGGCCATACACCAAGTCCTAAAGTAACGAAAACATCGGGTACTTGATCTTCCGTGAATTGCCCAATAGCAGGAGAATTATTCGTTTCATAGCCATCATACCCAACTTCCCAGATCAGCTCATTGTTCGCCCCGTTGATAGCAGAGGTCATTCCATTAAAAGAGGTCGCGATCACGTCTAATACCCCATCCGAATTTAAGTCTGTTATTGAAGGTGCTGCGATATATCCTTTAGGTCCGCCATTCCTTAAACTGACCGAAGAACTGATGTCATTATTCAAAAGATCAGCCACTGTAGTTCGCCATAAATGCCCATTTACTGTTTCCCCTCCTGAGCCATAGATCAAATCCAGAATGCCGTCCGATTCCAGATCCACTACTATAGGCGAACAATAAGTTTCTTTTCCATCCGGCATAAAATCCTGAGCTAATAATGCTCCTGTTTTACCGCTGATCGCCATTAAACGCCCGGGCGGACGTATGGTATCATCTGGTGTTTGAAAAACATCGCCTCCATAAGCGGCTACTATATCTTTATAGCCATCTCCATCATGATCGGGAATGAATTGAGGGGTATAAAAGTTGTATAAGCTATCGGCATCAAATTCAGTTCCATTATAATATTGCCAAAGTATTTCACCATTTGCCCCATCGACCACATATAGACCGGCAGCTCTACCACAAAGCACGACTTCGGGTACATTATCATCCGTAAAATCTTCAAAAACGGCACTGGAAAAAACTTGGTCATCCGCTGGTAAACTCCATAATAACTCGCCACTTGCCCCATCAATGGCCAAAAGCCCTGTCTCTGTAACGAGCAATTCCTGTCCTGCTCCTAAAACAATGTCCTTGACGCCATCGCTATTCAAATCTGCCGCATGCGGAGAAGAAAATACACTTACATTTTCAATCGTATAATTCCACATGGGTTCATTAGCGATCTGAGCACAAACATTCATCTGCTGACTCAAAAGAAAAACGAACGCAATGAGCAAGGGTATACAGTCATTTATACTGCGGCTATTTTTCGTAAAACTATTCATCAAGTAGTTCTAAGTTTTATTTTATCAAGGCAGCTACCCGCCTGCGGCAGGGTACCGGGCTATCCGTTCTTATAAAATGGGCTAT